>JAEZKN010000599.1 GCA_023415395.1 Actinomycetes bacterium | reverse complement strand
CCCCCGGGGGGGGGGGGGGGGGGGGCGGGCCCCCGGCGGGGGGGGGGGGGGGGGGGGGGGGGGCCCCCCCCCCCCCGCTCGCAGCGGTGCCGGCCCGAGAACCGATCAGGCGGTGGCGTCGGCGCGGCAGTCGCTGAGCCGCGTCTCGGCCTTGGCCACGCGCTGGGCCTGCGCCTTCTTCGCCTTCTTGTTCTTCGTGGTGGGGTGCTCCGCGAACTTCGCCTGGAGGTCCTGCCACTTCGCGTAGGCCCGGTCGTACTGCGCCTGCTGCTGGGCGCACGGGTCGGTCGGCGCCGGCGCGTCGTCGGCCACGGCGGGCGCGACGCTGAGGGCGCCGAGGGCGAAGACGGCGACGACCGGCAGGGCGATGGTGCGCTTCATGGTTCCTCCGAGAAGGTCTGGGACGTGACGTCCCGTACCTGTCACGAGGTCACCGCGGCGTTACGTCGCGGGGTCACATCGCGGCGTCACGTCGCGGCGTCACGCAGCCGGCGTCAGGCTCACCGGACCAGCACGGTCACCGCGTGGATGAGCACGCCGACCAGTCCGCCCACGATCGTGCCGTTGATCCGGATGAACTGGAGGTCGCGGCCCACGTGCAGCTCGATGCGCCGGGCGGCCTCCTTGCCGTCCCAGCGCTCGATGGTGTGGGTGATGACCGTCGTGACCTCGGCGCCGTACCGCTCCACAGCGTAGACCGTGGCGTCGGCGGCCAGGCCGTCGAGGCGGGCGCGGAAGGCGTCGTCGGAGAGCAGCCGGGTCGAGAACGCCGACAGCTCGGCGACCAGGCGGGAGCGGACCGCGCCGTCGGGGTCCTGGAGCGAGGCGAGGAGCGAGCGGCGCAGGGCGTTCCAGAGCGAGACCGACGAGGCCAGCACCTGGGGGTGGTCCAGCAGGCGCTCCTTGAGCCGCTCGGTGCGCTCCTGGGTGACGGGGTCGTGGAGGAGGTCGTCGGCCAGCTGGGCCAGCATCGAGTCCACGGCCTGCCGGGCGTGGTGACGCGGGTCGTCACGGATGTCGGCGATCCAGGTGACCAGCTCGCGGTGCAGCCGGCCGATGACGGCCTCGTTGAGCCGGGTGGGCGCCCACCACGGTGCCCGCTCCCCGAGGATCTCGGAGACCGTGTCGGGGTTCTCGACCAGCCAGCGGTGCAGCTCGGTGAGCCCGAGGTCGATCAGGCCGTGGTGCAGGTCGTCGCGGACGGTCTCCTCGAGCAGCGACCCGAGCAGCGGCGCGATCTGCTCCTCACGGAACCGGGGCACCAGCGCGTCGCGGAACAGCTCCTCGACGTGCTCGTCGCGGACCCGGTTCAGCCCCGCCACGGCCAGGTCGGCGAGCTCGTCGACGGCCCGGTGGGCGTGCTCCGGTGTGGCGAGCCAGCGCCCGAGGCGCAGGGACGGTGTGGCCGCGGCGACCCGCTCGCGGATGATCCCCTCCTGGAGGAAGTTCTCCCCCATGAACTCCTCGAGCCCGCGGCCGAGCTCGTCCTTGCGCTTGGGGACCAGGGCGGTGTGCGGGATCGGCAGCCCGAGCGGGTGCTTGAACAGCGCGGTCACCGCGAACCAGTCCGCGATCGCGCCGACCATCGACGCCTCGGCACCGGCGTTGACGAACCCCAGGAAGCCGTCCTGGTCGAGCGTCAGCAGGTAGACGGCGGCGGCGAGCAGCAGCAGCGACACGGCGAGCGTGCGCATCCGGCGCAGACCCTGGCGGCGTACGGCGTCCGCGGCCGGGTTCGACGTGATCATCTCGATCGGGGTGGAGGTGGCCATCGCCCGCCAGTCTGACCTACGCGGCCACATGCCAGAATGCGGCGCATGTCACGCACGGTCATCACCTTCGGCACGTTCGACGTCTTCCACGTCGGGCACCTGCGGGTGATCGAGCGTGCCGCCGCCCTCGGCGACCGGCTGGTCGTGGGCGTCTCCGCCGACGAGCTCAACCTGCGCAAGAAGGGCCGCGAGCCCGTCTTCAGCCAGGCCGAGCGGATCGCGATCGTCGCGGCGCTCAAGGCCGTCGACGAGGTGTTCGTCGAGGAGAGCCTGGAGCTCAAGCGCGAGTACATCGTCCAGCACGGAGCCGACGTGCTCGTGATGGGCGACGACTGGGCGGGCCGGTTCGACGAGCTCGGCGACATCTGCGAGGTGGTCTACCTCCCGCGCACGCCGGCCATCTCGACGACCGCGCTGATCGAGAAGATCTCCGGCACGGCCTGACCGACCCGAGCCGATGAGCAGGGTGTCGGCTCACCCACCCACCGGGCATGCTGGCTGCGAGGCCGATCCGCCCGTCCTTTCGTTCTCGAGGAGAAAGATGCGTCGTTCGTTCGTCGTCGCTGCCGTCGCCGCGGCCCTGGTGCTGTCGAGTCCCGGACCGGGAGGCGCGGCCGAGCCGGACGTCTCGGTGACCACCCCGGCGCAGGCCGAGCGCACGCTCGCCGCCGTCCAGGGGCTCCTCGAACGGGCCCCCGCTGAGGAGGCCGACCTGTCGCTGGCCATGCGTGAGCTGTTCAAGGCGCTGCCCTCGCTGAGCCCGGCCGACCGGCGTACGGCGCGGGCCATCTTCGCCCGCCCGACCGACGGCGCCGCGGACCCGCTGGGCGACGGCTACACGGTGCCCGCGAAGCGGAAGTGCGGCCCGAAGGTCTGCGTGCACTGGGTCGACTCGACCGCCGACGCCCCGCCGAGCCGGGCCTGGGTGAACAAGACCCTCACGGTGATGGGCAAGGTCTGGAAGACCGAGGTCGGCAAGATGGGCTTCCGCAAGCCCGTCGGCGACAAGCGGCGCGGTGGCAACCCCAAGCTCGACGTCTACCTCAAGGAGCTCGGCTCCCGCGGCATCTACGGCTACTGCACCCCGGAGCGGCAGGTGCCCGGCTTCAAGTGGCTCGCGTCGGGCTACTGCGTGCTCGACAACGACTTCGCGAAGGCGCAGTACGGTGCCCCGCCGGCGCAGAGCCTGCGCGTGACGGCCGCCCACGAGTTCTTCCACGCCGTCCAGTTCGCCTACGACTACGCCGAGGATCCGTGGCTGATGGAGGCGACCGCGACCTGGATGGAGGAGCGGGTCGCCGACGACGTCAACGACAACCGCCAGTACCTCCCCTACGGCCAGGTGGGGACGCCGGCCCGGCCGCTCGACACCTTCGACCGGCAGGGCTTCAACCAGTACGGCAACTGGGCGTTCTTCGAGTACCTCAGCAGCCGCTTCGGCGCCGGGATCGTCCGCCAGATCTGGGCGCGTGCCGGCGAGTACAAGGGCGCCGGCCGCCAGTACTCCACCAAGGCCGTCCGCAGCGTGCTCGGGGGCAAGCGCGGCGGGTTCACCGACGTCTTCCGCGCGTTCTCGGCCGCCAACACCGTGCCCGGCCGCAGCTACCCCGAGGGCGGGAAGTGGCCGGTCGCCCCGTCCACCGCGTCGTGGACGCTGACCAAGGACGCGCGCCAGCAGTCGGCGACCACGAGGATCGACCACATGGCGTCGCGCAACTACGTCGTGCGACCCGGTGACGGCATCAGCGGCAAGCGCTGGCGGCTGCGGGTCACCGTCGACGGGCCGGCGAAGAAGACCGCCCCCGCGGCGTACCTCGTGGTCAAGCGCAAGAAGGGCATCGTGCGCACCCCGATCGGGCTGTCGAAGAAGGGCAAGGGCAGCGCGACCGTTCCGTTCGGCGGCAAGCAGGTCGCGTGGGCCAAGGTCGTCGTGGTCAACGCCTCGACCCGCTTCTCCTGCTGGGAGCGCACGCAGTGGTCGTGCCAGGGCGTGGCCCGCGACGACAACCAGAGGTTCAAGGTCGGCGTCGCCGCGGTCCAGCGCAAGAAGTAGCGTCCGGCCCGCGCCGGGCGGCCGGTGACGCCACACTGGGGCGGTGCACCGACCGCTCGCCTGGGCCACGCTGACGGCCGTCGTCGCCACGGGGCTGCTGGTGCTCGCCGTCGGCCAGGGCTGGCTCGGCGAGGACGTCGGGCGCGGGGCGGACTTCTGCGAGGCCGCGCGCGACGCCTGGGTCAAGCAGCCGGCCAACACCTTCTCCAACCTGGGATTCGTCGTCGCCGGCCTGGCGATCGCGTGGCACGCGCGGTCGGTGTCGCTGCACGGGCTGGCGACGGCGTACGCCTGCGTGGTCGTGCTGCTCGGTCCGGCCAGCGCGGCCATGCACGCCACGCAGTCCGAGCTCGGCGGCCACCTCGACCTGCTGAGCATGTACCTCGTCGCGTCGTTCGCGGCGGCGTACGCGCTGATGCGGTGGTACCGCCGGGACCGGCTGTACTTCTGGCAGGTCTTCAGCCTGATGGTCGCGGGCTGCGAGCTGGTCGGGCTGCTCGGGGACGACGTGCCGGTCGTCCGACAGTCCGGCAACGTCGCGTTCGCCGCACTCCTGCTGACGGCCGTCGTCGTCGAGGTCCGCCTCTGGCGGCGCCCCGGCGGATCGCGCACCGACCTGCGCTGGGGCGCGGCGGCCCTCGGCACGATCCTGCTGGCCTTCCTGATCTGGAACGTCACGAAGACCCGCTGGTGCGACCCGCACTCCCTGCTGCAGGGACATGCGGTCTGGCACCTGCTCGACGCGGTCTCGGCCTACCTGCTCTTCCGCTTCTGGGCCACCGAGCGGCCCTCGGAGCGGAGCGCTCAGTAGAAGCCGTGGCGGTCCAGCGGACCGACCAGCTGCTCCTCCTCGTAGGTCAGGTGCGCGGTCAGCTGCTCGGCGAGGCGCTCGACCGCGGTGCGCAGGCCGGGCAGCCCGTCGGGCCCGGAGACGACGGCGACGAGCGCGCGGTCGACCTCCTCGAGCAGGCCGTGGATCGTGCGGTGCTCCTCGTCCAGCCGGTCGAGGACCGGCCCGAGGCTCGGCTCGCTGCGACGCAGGTGCGGGAACATCGAGCTCGTCTCGATCGTGTGGTGCGTCGCGACCAGGCGGCAGTAGGACTGGCAGTAGGCGCCCAGCGCCCAGTCGTTCTGGCGCAGGGTCATCTCGTTGATGACTCCCCGCGCGCGGCCGGCGTCCATCGTCCCCGCCTCGACCTGGCCGATGACGTCGAAGACCTGCGCGAGCTCGGCTCGCAGGTGGTCGTGCACGTCGACGAGGTGGCGGCCCATCCCGGCGTGCTCGGGTTCGGGCTCGGGGCCGGTGTCGGGCGACCGTCCGGGCGCCACGGGGGACGGTCCGCCCGCCCGGGCGGCCAGCACCAGCTCGCGGACGGCGGGCGCCACCTCGCTCCCGAAGCGCTGGATCGTCCCGGGGTCGTCGGTGGCCACGATGAACGTGGAGACGCCGTGGGTGAGGGTGAGCTCGGCGAGCTGCTCGGGCCAGGACGGGTCGTCGGAGACGTTGACGTTGTAGAGCCGGCGCACGGCGACCGGGTCGCGCCCCGCGGCGACCGCGGCCTCGTCGATGCGGGCGTTCTTCTCCGCGAGCTGGTCGGGTGGGACGTAGGCCTGGCTGGGCAGCCAGCCGTCGCCGACCCGGCCGGTGAGCGCGAGCATCCTCGGCCCGATCGCGCCGACCCAGACCTCGACGTCGTGGACGGGCGCCGGCCCGCGCTCCCACGTCCGGCGCACGGTGGTGATGCCCTCGTCGAGCGCGCGCAGCGCCTCCCCCGGCGTACGCCGCGGGCCGCCCATCGCGACGATGCCGTCCCAGAACGCCCCCGCGCCCATCCCGAGCTCGACCCGGCCCCGGCTGAGCACGTCGAGGCTCGCGACCGTGGTCGCCAGGACGTGCGGCGGTCGCAACGGCAGGTTGGTGACGTTGGCGGTGACCCGCAGCGTCGACGTGCGCGCGAGCACCGTCGCGACCAGCGCCCAGGCGTCGAGGAAGCGGCGCTGGTAGGGGTGGTCCTGGAAGGTCGCGAGGTCGAGACCGGCCGCCTCGGTCAGCAGCGCGAGCTCGACCACGCGATCGGCCTGCGCAGCGTCCGGGGTGAGGAAGGTGCCGAACCGGAGGTCCTGCCCGTAGTCCGTCATGCCCCCCATCCTGCCCGGAGGGCACGAACTCAGGAGGCCAGCTCGAGGAGGGGGTGGCCCGCGCCGTCGCGGACCTCCACCGCCACGATCTCGTCGGTCGTCAGCGCGGTCGCGCCCGAGAGCCGCAGGTCCCGGCCGGGCAGCGCCCGCCAGGTCGCGACCTGCTCCTCACCGCCCTCCGCGGTGCGCACCACGAGCACGTAGGTCGGCGCCTCGTCGCCGTAGGGGCGGGCGAGGTAGCGGCACTCGAGGTCGATCCGTGTCCCCCACGCCACCGGCGTGAGCGCGACCGAGGCCTCGACGACGTCCTGGTCGATCGGCACCATCGCCTCGGCGGCGCCGGGCGCGACCGGCGCCGGACCGTCGTCGCCGGTGGCGACGAGGACCGTGGCGATGCCGATCACGACGACGGCGACGGCCGCCACGAGGCCGGCCACCCACTGTCGGCGACGTCGCTGCGCGCGGCGTACCTCTCCGACGAGGGAGGGCAGCAGGGTGGCCGGCACCGGCTCGGGCTCCGGCGGTGACGCCACGGCGTCGAGGGAGACCTGGGCGAGCAGCCCGGGCAGGCCGGCGAGGTCGCGGACCGCCGCCGAGCACTCCGGGCAGGTGGGCAGGTGGCGCTCGAAGGCCAGGCGCTCCTCGGGGGCGAGCGCCCCGAGCACGTAGGCGCCGTCGAGCTGGGCGAGGTCGCAGGTGCTCATGCCACCACCCCGTTCTCCTCGAGCGCGAGGCGCAGGGCGCGAAGCGCGTAGTGCGTGCGGGACTTCACGGTTCCCTCCGGTACGCCGAGCCGTCGGGACGCCTCGGCGACCGACCGGCCCTGGTAGTAGCACTCGACGAGCACGGCGCGGTGCTCGGGCGAGAGACGGCCGAGCGCGTCCGCGACCACCCAGGAGACGAGGACCTGGTCGGTCCGGTCGACCTCGGACGGGACCTCGGGCACCTCGGCGACGGCGTGCTCCCGCTGCGAGCGCTGGGTCCGCCAGTCGTCGATGACGATGTTGCGCGCGACCTTGAACAGCCACGCCCGCACCGACCCGGCGGTCTCGTCGAGCCGTGGCAGCGTGCGCCACGCCCGCAGGAACGTCTCCTGCGCCACGTCCTCGGCCCGCGCGTGGTCGTAGCCGGTCAGGCGCAGGCAGTAGCCCCACAGCGCCGCCGCGTGCTCGTCGTGCAGCCGCGTCATCGTCGCCACCGGGCTCGCGTCCCGCTCCTGGGCCATCTCACCTCCCACCTGTGTCACGGGCGGGGGGCCCGGGGGGTTCAACCTGGTCGTCGCTGGTTCACCACGGTAAGTGGGTGAAGCCGCACTTCACACGGCATGCCCACCGTGAGAAGTGCCGGTTCGCCCACTCACCATGGTGAAACAGCAGCACGACGCAGAACGCCGCCCGGCTCACTCCCCCGGAGCGAGCTTCTCCTCCAGCGCCGCGGTGAGCAGGGCGACCAGGGCCTCGAGCTGGATGTCGACCGAGGAGCCGAGCTCCTCGTCGGAGCCGTCCAGCGCGACGGCGGCCAGGCCGGCCTTGCTGTCGATGAGCTCGGCGACGCGGGTGTCGATGGTCTGCGAGGCGATGATCCGCCAGGCGGTCACCGGCTCCTCCTGGCCGATCCGGTGGACGCGGTCGATCGCCTGCGTCTGTTCGGCGTCGGTCCACGAGAGCTCGGCCAGCACGACGTTCGACGCGACCTGCAGGTTGACGCCCACGCCGGCCGCGGTGAGCGAGCAGACGATGACGGCGACCTCGGGGTCGTTGGTGAAGGCGTCGATGTTGCGCTGGCGCACGGCCGTGGTCTGGTCGCCGCGGATCGAGGAGTAGCGCAGACCGCGGGCCTCGAAGAGCTCCTCGGCGGCATCCATGACCTCGATGTGCTTGGCGAAGAACACGACCTTGCCGACCGAGCGGGCCAGCTGGGCGGCGTAGTCGGCGGCCAGGCCCGCCTTCGCCCGGCCGATCCGGCGCATCATGCTGAAGACGTTCTCGCCGGTCGAGGTGTCCATGTCCTCGCGCTCCCAGGTCGCGACGCGACGCACGAGCTCGTGGTCGATGCCCTCGACCGTGCGGCCCTCCTTGCGGGTGGCCAGCGCCATCTCGTAGCGCTCCACGAGCCGGCGGGCCAGCTCGCGCTCGGCCTCGCGGATCGAGCGCCCGGCCTCGTCGTCGAGCTCGACGGGCAGGTCGGCGACCCGGCGGGCCGGGATGTCGGCGGCGACGTCGATCTTGCGCCGGCGCACGATGCCGCGGTCCACGACGGCCTTGCGGGCGTTGGGGTAGAACCCCGGGTCGGCCGGCGTCAGCCCGGTCTCCTCGAGGGCGTCCATGAGGGCGCCGAGCGGCTTTTTCTCGTCGATCCAGCCGAGGAACTCCCAGATCGCCTGGAAGTCCTCGATGTCGTTGATCAGCGGGGTGCCGGTGAGCGCCATGAGCAGTGGCCGGCCGAAGCGCGAGCGGATCCGGTCGGAGAGGTGCAGGACGTTCTGCGAGCGCTGCGAGGACTTGTTCTTGATGAAGTGGGCCTCGTCGACGACCATGCCGCGCAGGCCGTGGTTGCCGAGCCAGCCGACGTGCCGGTCGAGGATCTCGTAGTTCACCACGAAGATGTCGGCGAAGCCGTCGACATCCTCACCGTCGCCGTGGATGACGCTGACGGTCTTCTCCGGAGTCCAGAGCCCGACCTCGCGGGCCCAGTTGGTCTTGACGACGTTGGGGACGACGACCAGCAGCGGGTAGGCGTCCGCGGCCTGCGCCGCGAGCAGCGCCTGAGCGGTCTTGCCGAGGCCGGGCTCGTCGGCGAGGAGGTACGTGCGATGGCCGTCGGCCGCCGAGGCCACCAGCTGCGCCTGGTGCCGCATCAGCTCGCGGCCGGCCGGGAGCCGGACCTTCTCCGGCTCGGGCAGCGGCATGCAGGAGACGCCGTTGCTGGCGTACTCGAAGGAGCGGAAGAGCGGGCCGAGGAGCTCCCAGCCCGCGAGCCGGCGGGCGCGGCCGCTGCCGGCTCGGACGGCGTCGAAGTCGGGGACGAGGAACGGGTTGGCCAGCTGGCGGGCCATCACCGAGGGCGGCACCTTGCGCCGCGACGCGACCACGGCGGCCGGGTCGAGCTCCTCCGGCTGCGGGGTCTCCTCCTCGGGCACCTCGACGCCGGCCTGCGTGAGCATCCGCCGGCGCAGCTCGCGGGCCTCGTCGGAGACCTCCGCGTCCTCGGCCAGCAGTGCGAGCAGCGTCGGCTGCACCGCGGCCGTCTTGGCGAGGATCGTGGCGACGCCGTCCAGCCGCTTGAGCTGGTCGGCCCGGTGGGCCTCGGTCGCCTCCGTGTCGGCCTTGACCGCGGCCCGCTCCTCGCGGACCAGCAGGGCGACGACCTGGAACTTGGTGCGCGTGCCGTCGTTGACCTGGCGTCGTTGCACCGCGGTCTCCACCTCGCGCACCGCGCGGGCGAGCACCGGGATGATGCCCTCGTTGTCGAGAGCACGTCCGCGGCGCTGGTTGCGTGCAGGCGTACGACGGTTCGCCGACTGGCGCTGGCCCTGTCGAGCCAAGGACCCCTCCTCAGGTGTGCCCGAGTGCAGAAGCGGTGCGGCAACGGCCGCCGACGGCCGGGCACAGCCACCAGCGAGGCGAGCGGACAGGCGGCGAAGGAGACGGCCGGTCCTGGAGTGTCACACCCTCGACAGGCAGACGATGCCCGTCGTTCCCGCCATGGTAGCAGCCGGAGCGTCGGCGACGGGCATCCCAGACGGCGTCCCCGACCGCGTCGCGTGTGGGCGAGGCCACAGCGGCGACATTAGTTGCCCACGGCAACCAGATGTAACCTCAGTCAGTGCCTGCCCCCTCTCGATCCACCGCCAAGCTCTCCGTCGCCGTCCTCTGCTTCGGCGGCCTGACCGCCGCCCTGACCCAGACGATGGTCATCCCGATCCAGAGCGAGCTGCCGAGCTTCCTGGGAACCTCCGCGGCGAACGCGACGTGGGTCGTCACCATCACCCTGCTGTGCGCCGCGGTCGCGATGCCCGTCGCGGGCCGGCTGGCTGACCTGTTCGGCAAGCAGCGGGTGCTCGTCGGCACCGCCGGGATGCTGGTGATCGGCTCGGCCTGCTGTGCGCTGTCCGACTCGCTCGCGCCGATCCTGGTCGGCCGGGGGCTCCAGGGCATGGCGATGGGCTTCATCCCGGTCGGCATCTCGCTCATGCGTGAGATCACCCCGCCGGACATGGCGTCGACCGCGATGGCCGCGATGAGCGCGACGCTGGGGGTGGGCGGCGCCATCGGCCTGCCGCTGTCGGCCTGGATCGCCGAGGTCGGCGACTGGCACGCCCTCTTCTGGGTCGCCAGCGGCCTGGCCGTGGTCGTGCTCCTGCTGAGCTGGTTCGCGGTCCCGCACGTCCACGACGCGCAGCCCGGCCGCTTCGACGTCCCCGGCATGATCGGCCTGGCGATCGGCCTCGTCTCGCTGCTCGTCGGCATCTCGAAGGCGACCACCTGGGGCTGGGGCGACCCCCGCACGCTCGGCGCGATGGCCTTCGGCGTCGTCGTCCTGCTCGCCTGGGGCGCCTACGAGCTGCGCCAGGACGACCCGCTGGTCGACCTGCGCACCAGCGCCCAGCTGCCCGTGCTCATGACCAACGTCGCCGCGGTCGCGATCGGCTTCGGCATGATGGCGCAGGCCATCGTCGTGCCGCAGCTGCTCCAGCTGCCCGCCGAGACGGGCTACGGCCTGGGCCAGACCATCCTCGAGGCCGGTCTCTGGATGGCGCCCGGCGGCCTGATGATGATGGTCTTCGCGCCGGTCTCCAGCCGGCTGATCGGCAGCATCGGCGCCAAGGTCACGCTGATGATCGGCGCCGCCGTGCTCGGCTCGGGCTACCTCGTCGCGTTCTTCCTCATGGACGCCCCGTGGCAGCTGCTCGTCGCCTCCTGCGTGGTGAGCTCCGGCGTCGGCATCGGGTACGCCGCCATGCCGACCCTCATCCTCGACGCCGTCCCGGTCCGCGAGGCGGCCTCCGCCGTGGGCCTGAACTCGCTGATGCGCTCGGTCGGCACGACCGTCGCGGCCGCGATCATGGGCACGGTCCTGACCAGCAGGACCCAGTCCCTCGGCGGCTTCGAGCTCCCCACGCTCGGCGCCTTCCAGGTCTGCTTCATCCTCGGGGCGGCCGCCGCCTTCGCCGGCGTCGCCATCGGCGCGACAATCCCGCGCGCCAAGGCGGCCGCCGGCGCCGACGTCCCGACCGCTGCCTGACAGGCGTCTGATCCCCGGCTGGTCGTCCGCCGGACGCCCCCTCAGCGGAAGGTGCGCAGCCGCAGGCTGTTGCCGACCACGAAGACCGAGGAGAAGGCCATGGCCGCGCCGGCGATCATCGGGTTGAGCAGGCCGGCAGCGGCGAGCGGGAGCGCCGCGACGTTGTAGCCGAAGGCCCAGAACAGGTTCCCCTTGATCGTCGCCAGGGTCCGGCGCGAGAGCCGGATCGCGTCGGCGGCCACGCGCAGGTCGCCGCGGACCAGGGTCAGGTCACTCGCCTCGATCGCGACGTCGGTGCCGGTGCCCATGGCCAGGCCCAGGTCGGCCTGGGCGAGGGCGGCGGCGTCGTTGACGCCGTCGCCGACCATCGCGACGACCCGGCCCTCGGCCTGGAGCCGCTTGACCTCCGCGACCTTGTCGGCCGGGAGCACCTCGGCGACGACGTCGTCGATGCCGACCTCGGCGGCCACCTCGCGCGCGGTCTCCTGTCGATCGCCGGTCAGCAGGACCGGGTGCAGCCCGAGGGCGCGCAGCTCGGCGACCGCCTCGGCCGACGTCGGCTTGACCGCGTCGGCGACGTGCAGCCACCCGCGCGGCGTACCGTCCCAGGCGACCTCGATCCCCTGCGCCGACCGGCCCACCCGGACGGCGTGCCCCTCGACCGTGCCCTCGACGCCGTGGCCCGGCGTGGCCCGGAAGCCGGTCACCTCCGGCAGCGAGCCGAGCCGCTCGCGCGCGGCCGCGGTCACGGCCCGTCCGATCGGGTGCTCGGAGGCGACCTCGAGGGCGCCGGCCAGCCGCAGGACGGTGTCCGCGTCCTCACCGGCGGCCACGGTCACGTCGAGCAGCGTCATCTCGCCGGTGGTGACCGTGCCGGTCTTGTCGAGCACGATCGTGTCGACGCGACGGGTCTGCTCCAGCACCTCGGGGCCGCGGATCAGGATGCCCAGCTGGGCGCCCCGGCCGGTGCCGACCATGAGCGCGGTCGGCGTGGCCAGCCCGAGGGCGCACGGGCAGGCGATGATCAGCACGGCCACGGCCGCGGTGAACGCCGCGGTGGCGCCCGCCCCGGTGCCGAGCCAGAAGCCGAGGGTGCCGGCGGCCAGCGCGATCACGATCGGCACGAAGACCCCGGAGATCCGGTCGGCCAGCCGCTGGGCGCGAGCCTTGCCGTGCTGCGCCTCCTCGACCAGCCGCGCCATCTGGGCGAGCTGGGTGTCGGAGCCGACGCGGGTGGCGCGGACGACCAGCCGGCCGCCGGCGTTGACGGTGGCACCGACGACCTGGTCGCCCGGACCGACCTCGACCGGCACCGACTCCCCGGTGAGCATCGAGGCGTCGACCGCGGACAGGCCGTCCTCGACGACGCCGTCGGTGGCGACCTTCTCCCCCGGCCGCACGACGAAGCGCATCCCGACCGCGAGCTGGTCGACGGGCACGAGCACCTCGGCGCCGTCGCGGAGCACCGCGACGTCCTTGGCCCCGAGGTCGAGCAGCGCTCGGAGGGCGGCGCCGGCCTGGCGGCGCGAGCGCAGCTCGAAGAAGCGCCCGGCGAGGATGAACGTCGTCACGCCGGCCGCGGCCTCGAGGTAGATGCTCGACGTGCCGCTCATCCGCTCGATGGTCAGCTCGAAGGGGTGGGTCATGCCCGGCTCGCCGGCGTCGCCGAGGAAGAGCGCGTAGAGCGACCAGCCGAACGCCGCGAGCACGCCCATCGAGATCAGCGTGTCCATGGTGGCGCTGCCGTGGCGCAGGTTGACCCAGGCCGCCCGATGGAAGGGCCAGGCGCCCCACACGACCACGGGGGCAGCCAGCGTGAGCGAGAGCCACTGCCAGTAGTCGAACTGCCACGGCGGCACCATCGCCAGCACGATCACCGGCACCGTGAGGAGCGCGGAGGCCAGGAGCCGCTGGCGCATCGAGCGGAGCTCGGGGTCCTCCCCCGGCTCGGCCGGCTCCTCCGCGACGGCGGGCAGCCGGGCGCCGTACCCGGCGGACTCGACGGTGGCGATCAGGTCGTCGGTCGACACCGGGTCCGCGAAGGTCACCCACGCCTTCTCGGTGGCGTAGTTGACCGACGCGGTGACGCCGGGGAGCTTGTTGAGCTTGCGCTCGATCCGGTTGGCGCACGACGCGCAGGTCATGCCGGTCAGCTCGAGCTCGGTCTCCAGGGCGGTGTGCTCGCTCACGACGCCTCCAGGACGAACTCGGCGGTGCGCACGACGCCGTCGTGCTGGAAGTCGAGGAACAGGTGGTAGGTGCCCGGGCTCGGGACCTCCGCCGTGAACTCGAGGCCGTCACCGGGGTGGACGTGGAGGTAGGCCAGGTCGCCGTCGCGCAGCGCGACCAGGTGACCGGCGGCGCCGAGGTACTGCTCGAGGTCGGTGACCGGCACGCCGTCGCGGGTGACCTCGAAGGTCAGCGTCGCGTCCTCGCCGGGGTGCAGGTGGCCGTCGAGGGCGACGGTGTAGCCGTCCACCTCGTCCACGAGCTGCTCCCGGACCGGCGCGGGGCCGGACACCTCACCCGGCACGGTGAGGTCGGCGCCGAGCGTCAGGTCCTCGCCACCGGCGGGGACGAAGTCCGCGAAGACCCGCCAGGCACCGGGCGTGAGGTCGACCTGGGTGGTCCACTCCCCGGTGGCCTCGTCGAGGACCGGGTGCACGTGCTGGAAGCCGGCGAGGTCGCGCCGCACCACGATCAGGTGGAGCCGCTTCTCGTGCTCGACGTCGTACGCCGTGACCGGCTGGTCGTCCGGGCCGAGGACCGTGAACGCGAGCTCACGGGCGCCGGGGCGCAGGACCTCGTCCGCCAGGCCCAGGCGGTAGCCGTCCTGGGAGACCGCGAGGCCTCCGGGCAGGTGGTCGCCGCCCGGCTCCTGGTGCGCCGCCTCCTCGGCCATGCCGTGGCCCGCCATCGGCTCCGGCTCCTCGTCGACGACGGGACCGACCGCCGCACCGGCGGCCCAGGCCAGGCCGAAGA
>JAEZKN010000591.1 GCA_023415395.1 Actinomycetes bacterium | reverse complement strand
GGTCGAGGTCGCGACGGGTGCCGAGCGCGACGAGCGCGTGCGTGCGGCGTACGACGCCGTCGCGGAGCGGTACGCCGACTCGCTGGCCGACGAGCTGAGCGGCCTGCCGTTCGAGCAGTGGTTGCTGGACCGGGTGGCGGCGCACGCCGACGGGGGACCGGTCGTCGAGGTCGGCTGCGGACCCGGCCACGTCACGGCCTACCTGGCGGACGCGGGAGCCGACGCCACCGGGCTCGACCTGTCCCCGGCCATGGTGGCCGAGGCGAGGCGGCGCTTCCCGGACGGCTCCTACGAGGTCGGCGACCTGCGCCGGCTGATGCGTCCGGCCACGGCGCCGGGCTGGTCGGCCGTCCTCGCGTGGTACTCGCTCATCCACCTCGCGCCGACCGAGCTCGCCGGAGCGGTGGAGTCGCTGGCCCGCCCGATCGTGCCCGGGGGGTGGCTGGTGCTGGCCCTCCACGCCGGCACCGAGGTGCGGCACGTGGAGGAGTGGTTCGACCAGCCCGTGGAGCTCGACTTCGTGCTGCACCCGCCGGAGTTCGTCGTCGCGCTGATGGAGGCTGCCGGGCTCACCGACGTCGAGTGGTACCTCCGTGGCGCCCTCGAGAGCAGAGGCGAGACGACCGTCCGGCTCTACGTGGTCGCACGGCGCTCCTGACCGACCCGTCGAGGGCTCCTCAACGGCCGCCCGGCGTGGCAGACTCGCTGCACCCTCCGGGATCGGGAAGAGGGAGGCGCCGTGCGCACACTCGACACCGGGACGCTTCCGCCGCACGAGCGGGCGGACGCCATCACCACGCACATGCGCGAGATCGCGCTCGCGACCAACGTCGTCCACGCGGACCCGGACGACGTCTTCCTCGCCACCTGGATCTGGGACCTGGGCCCGGTCGAGCTGGTCCGCACCGAGCGCTCCGGGCTCTACGTGGACCTCACCCGGGAGCGGGACGACGAGCCTGCGGTCCTCGCGCTGATGCTCGGGTCCAGCATGGGCGGCCGGCGTGAGCAGTTCGGCCACGTCATCCGCGAGGGGCCCGGCGTCGTCGACATGATCGAGCTCAGCCGTCCCCACCGCTCCTGGATCCCGCCGGGTCGTGGGGGCTGGGTGATCAAGGTCCGCGCCGACGCGGTCGACCTGCCGGGGCGGACGATCACCCGCGCCCGCGCGGGCCTCACCAGCACGCCGATGCAGCAGGTCTTCGCCCACCACTTCCGGTCGCTGGTGAAGGTCGGCCCCGACCTGGACGGGGACCCGTCCGCGGTGGACGTCGGCGCCGCCACGCTGATGCTCGCCCGTGCCCTGATCAGCTCGGCCGGGGAGGACGAGACCCGCACGCGCGAGGCGCTCCACGATGCCCTCCTCCTGCGGATGCAGGGGTTCGTGCGCGAGCACCTGCGCGACCCCGGGCTCTCCGCCGAGTCGGTCGCGGCCGCGCACCACGTGTCGGTGCGACTCGTCTACCGCGTGTACGCCGACGCCGGGCTCCACCTCGGGCAGTCGATCATCGACCAGCGGCTCGACGGCGCCCGCTGGGAGCTGACCGGTCCGGTCGGCCGGCACCGGGCGGTCGCGGCCGTGGCACACCGGTGGGGCTTCGCGTCGACCTCCCACTTCAGCCGGCGCTTCAAGGAGCGCTTCGGGATGACGCCGGGGGAGTGCCAGCGACCGACCTGAGCGTGCACGCTGGGGCAGCGGGCCGTGCAGGGTGGGGCAACGCGCGGTCCGGCCGGCCGCGAGGATGGCCCCAGTCGGGGGTGCGCGATCACCGAACGAAGGAGGCTCCCATGCCCCACGTCACCGCCGACGACGGCGCGCAGATCTTCTACAAGGACTGGGGGACCGACGGCACGCCGGTCGTCCTCAGCCACGGCTGGCCCCTCAACGCGGACGCCTGGGAGGCGGCCGCCCTGTTCCTGGCCGAGCACGGCCACCGCGCGATCGCCCACGACCGCCGCGGCCACGGGCGGTCCACCCAGACCTGGCACGGCAACGAGATGGACACCTACGCCGACGACCTGGCCTGCCTCATCGACAGCCTCGACCTGCACGACGTCACGCTGGTCGGCCACTCGACCGGAGGTGGCGAGGTCGTCCACTACGTCGGGCGCCACGGCACCGCACGCGTCGCGAAGGTCGTGCTGGTCAGCGCCGTCCCGCCGCTGATGCTGCAGACCGAGGACAACCCCGAGGGCCTGCCGATCGACGTCTTCGACGGCATCCGCGCGGGGGAGCGGGCCAACCGGTCGCAGCTCTACCGCGACCTCGCCGACGGCCCCTTCTTCGGCCACAACCGACGCGGCGACGTCGCGCAGGGCTTCCGCGACGCCTTCTGGCTCCAGTCGATGGCGTGCGGGCACCGGGCGGCCTACGAGTGCATCGCGGCCTTCTCCGCCACCGACTTCCGCCCCGACCTCGAGAAGGTCGACGTGCCGATGCTGGTGATCCACGGCGACGACGACCAGATCGTGCCCTTCGAGGTCGGCGGGAAGCGCTCCGCCGAGCTCGTCGCCGGCGCCGAGCTGAAGGTCTACGAGGGCGGGGCCCACGCCCTCCCCGACACCGAGCGGGACCGGCTGCACGCCGACCTGCTCGCCTTCATCGAGAGCTGAGGAGACACCATGTCCGACCGGCCCGACACCATCGTCCTCGTCCACGGCCTCTGGATGACGCCGCGCAGCTGGGAGGGCTGGGTGGCGCACTACCAGGCGAAGGGCTTCACCGTCCTGGCGCCGCCCTACCCCGGCTTCGAGATCGAGGTCGAGGCGCTGCGCGAGAACCCCGACGTGATCGCGAACCTGACGGTCCCCGAGACCGTGGACCACCTGGCGTCGGTGGTCGAGTCGGTGGCCACGCCGCCGATCATCATGGGGCACTCCTTCGGCGGCACGCTGACCCAGCTGCTGCTGGCCCGCGGCCTCGGCAGTGCCGGCGTCGTGATCGACTCCGCCCCGACCGAGGGCGTGCGGGTGAACCCGGTCTCCCAGGCGAGGTCGCTCTTCCCCGCGCTCAAGAACCCGGCCAACCGGCACAAGGCCGTCGGCTTCACCGCGGAGGAGTTCCACTACGCCTTCACCAATACCCTCACCGAGGAGGAGTCGCGCCGGGCGTGGGAGCGCTACGCGATCCCTGCTCCGGGCAGCTGGGTGTGGGAGTTCGGCCTGTTCGCCAACTTCAAGCCCGGCCACCAGGACACCTGGGTGGACTACGAGGCCGACCGGGCGCCGCTGCTGTTCATCGGGGGCGAGAAGGACCACATCATGCCGCCGGCGGTCAACAAGTCGAACGCCAAGCACTACCACAAGTCGCCGGCGATCACGGAGTACCGCGAGCTCGCCGGACGCGACCACTGGACGTGTGCGGCGCCGGGGTGGGAGGAGGTCGCCGACCACGCCCTGGACTGGGCGCTCGCGCACGCGAACACGAGCCGGCCGTGGGCACTGGCCTGACGCACCTCGGTGGGACGACGCCGGTGTGAGCCTCAGGCCAGGTCGAGGACGACGTCGGCGAGGACGGGGGAGCCGGCGCGGTCCCCGCCGGCCACCGTGGCCGAGGCCACCACCCGGTCGTCCTCGCGCCAGCCCTGGACCCGGATCGTCTCGCCCGGGAAGAGCACGCCGGCGAACTTCACGCCGAAGCCCGCGACCCGGGACGCGTCGCCGCCGAGCAGGCCGTCGGTGAGCTCGCGCAGGACAATGCCGTAGGAGCACAGCCCGTGGAGGATCGGCGCCGGGAAGCCTGCGGCCTTCGCGAAGTCGGGGTCGGCGTGGAGCGGGTTCCGGTCCCCGCAGAGGCGGTAGAGCAGGGCCTGCTGGGGGAGCACGGCGTACGTCGTGTCGAGGTCGGCCGCGCGGGCCGGCGGCTCGACCGGGGTGGAGGTGCCGCGGTCGCCGCCCCAGCCGCCCTCGCCGCGCACGAAGATGGAGGAGCGGGTGGTCCACAGCTCCTCACCCGACGCCGCGGTCGCCACGCCCTCCTGCCAGATGACGGCGGCCTTGCCCTTGTCCCAGACGTCGCTGATCCGGGTGGTCACCGTGGCCGAGCCGCTCGTCGGGATCGGGCCGGACACCGTGATCGACTGCGAGCCGTGGACGACCTGGGCGAGGTCGATGTCGCAGCCGGGCAGGTCCAGCGGGGGCGGGTCGGTCATGTGGAAGGTCGGCGCGACCACCCCGAAGGACGGCAGCACCTGGAGCGCGGGTCCCTCGAGCGTGTAGGCGAGGTCGGTCGCGCCGATCGCGAGCTGGTAGAGCAGCACGTCGCTCTCGGCCCACGAGAACTCGGTGGAGCCGAGCTCGGCGCCGACGGCGACGGAGGGGTCGATGGGCATCAGGCGCTCTCCTGCTGGTCGTGCGAGATGGCCTCGGCCGCCAGGTAGCCGAAGGTCAGGGCGGGACCGATGGTCGCACCCGGGCCGGCGTACGTGCGGCCCATGACGGCCGAGGAGACGTTGCCGGCTGCGTAGAGGCCGGGGATGACCGAGCCGTCGGGCCGCAGCACCCGCGCGCGCTCGTCGGTGACCAGCCCGCCCTTGGTGCCGAGGTCGCCCGGGACGATCTTCACGGCGTAGAACGGCGCCCGGTCGATGACGTGGAGCGACGGGTTCGGCTTCACCGTGGGGTCGGAGTAGTACTTGTCGTAGGCGCTCTCGCCGCGGTGGAAGTCCTCGTCCACCCCGGTGCGCGCGAAGCCGTTGAAGCGCGCGACGGTCTCGGCGAGCGCCTCCGGCGGCACGTCGATCTGCGCGGCGAGCTCCTCGATGGTGGCGGCCTTCTTGACCGTGCCGTTCTTGAACCAGCGCCCGGGGAAGGGCTGGCGCGGCGAGAGCCCGGCGAAGAGGTAGCGGTTGCGGTAGCGCTGGTCGATGACCATCCAGGCCGGCACGTGGCCGACGCCGGTCGCCTCGCCGCGGTAGATCTCGTGCACCGCCTCGACGTAGGGCAACGCCTCGTTCATGAACCGCAGGCCGGCCTGGTTGACGATGATCGAGCCCGGCAGGTTGCGCTCGGCGAGGCAGAACCACGGCCCGGACGGGAGCGGGATGGTGGGCCCCCACCAGGCGTCGTCCATCAGGTCGACCTGCGCCCCGGCGGCGATGCCCGCGAGCACCCCGCCGCCGGTGTTGAACTGCGAGCCGGTCGTCCAGTCCACCGACGTCGGCTGGGGCTGGTACTTCTCGCGCATCTCGAGGTTCCGCTCGAAGCCGCCACTGCCGAGGATCACTCCACGCCGGGCGCGCACGACCGACTCGACGCCGTCGCGGACCACGCGTACGCCGACGACGCGCCCGGCCTCGAGCAGCAGGCCGGTCAGCTCGGTGTCGTAGTGGACCGGCACGCCGGCGTCCATCAACCCTTTGCGCAGCCCGATGGCGATCGCGTTGCCCATCGCGTACATGCGCTGGCCGCGGACCAGGCTGACGATGCGCTTGAGGAGCACCTTGGCCATCGTCAGCGGCCCCCGGACCGTGCGCAGGCCCAGGCTGATCTTGCGGTAGTCGGCCTGCGTGACGATCAGGTTGGCCGGCGCCTTGGTGTACTGCGGGTGCAGCCGGCGCAGCTCGTCACCGAGGAAGCGCGCGTCCATCGGGACCGGCTCCGCGGAGCGCCCCGCGGGCCGGCCGCCCGGCGCCTCGGGGTGGTAGTCGGCGTACTGCGGGACCCACACGAACCGCAGCGGGGTCCTCTCCTTGATGAAGTCCATGACCTCGGGGCCGCGGGCGAGGTAGGTGTCGCGCCGGACCTTGGGCACGACGTCGCCGACGATCGAGTCGAGGTAGAGCCGGGACTGCTCCGGGTCGTCGCCCTGCCCGGCCGCCTGCAACGCGTAGTTGTTGGGGATCCAGACCCCACCGCCGCTGCGCGCGGTCGAGCCGCCGAAGTAGGAGCTCTTCTCCAGCAGCACGGTGTCCAGGCCACGCTCCCGGGCGGCCAGCGCGGCGGTCATCCCGGCGCCGCCGGCCCCGACGACCACGACGTCCACCTCGGTGGGCAGGGGGGTCTCCATGGCCAGAAACTGTAACAGGTTCTACTATGGCCCGGTGACCTCCCAGGACCAGATGACGGCCGCCGTCGCGCGGCTCGCCGAGGCCCAGGCCACCCGGGTGCCGTGCGCCCCGGTGCGCGACCTGATCGGCACCGACGACCTGGACGCGGCGTACGCCGTGCAGCAGGGGCTCGTGCAGGCTCGCCTCGCCGCCGGCGCCCGCGTGGTCGGCCGCAAGATCGGCGCCACCTCGGAGGCCGTGCAGACCCAGCTCGGCGTCGACCAGCCCGACTTCGGCTACCTGCTCGACGACATGGACGTCTCGCCCCGGGACGGGCAGGACGAGCGGGTGTCGATGCGCACGTTGCTCCAGCCGCGGGTCGAGGGCGAGGTGGCCTTCCTGCTGGGCCGCGACATCGCGCCGGCGTCCGAGGACGAGATCACGCACTCGCTGGTGCGCGACGCGGTCGACGTCGCCCTGCCGGCGCTGGAGATCGTCGACTCGCGGATCGCCGGCTGGGCGATCGGCTTCACCGACACCGTCGCCGACAACGCGTCGAGCGGGCTCTTCGTGGTCGGCACCGACGGCCGCAGCCTGGACGACCTCGAGCCGCGCGAGGTGACGATGTCGCTGACCGTCAACGGCGAGGAGCGCTCCTCGGGCACCGGCGCCGCCTGCCTGGGCGACCCGCTCGAGGCGCTGCGCTGGCTGGCCGTGCAGGCCCACCGCTTCGGCGACCCGCTCCGCGCCGGCCACCTGATCCTGTCCGGGGCCCTGGGTCCGTTCGTGCCGTTCGCCCCGGGCGACCGGGTCGTGGCGACCATCAGCGGCTTCGCGCCGCTCAGCGTCACCTTCACAGAATGAGCGAGGAGTGAGATGACGAGACTGACCGCCGCCATCGTCGGGCCGGGCAACATCGGGACCGACCTCATGTACAAGCTGCTGCGCAGCGAGGTCGTCGAGCCGCGCTGGATGATCGGCGTCGACCCCGCGAGCGAGGGCCTGCGCCTGGCCGCCGAGCAGGGGCTGGAGTCGACCCACGAGGGCGTCGACTGGCTGCTCAAGCGGGACGAGCTGCCCGACCTGATCTTCGAGGCGACCTCGGCCTACGTGCACCGGGAGTATGCACCGCGCTACGAGGAGGCCGGGATCCGCGCGGTCGACCTGACGCCTGCGGCCGTCGGGCCCGCGGTGATCCCGCCGGTCAACGGCCAGGACCACGTCGGCGCGATGAACGTCAACATGATCACCTGCGGCGGCCAGGCCACGATCCCGATGGTCGCCGCGGTCTCGCGCGCCGTCGTCGCGGCCGGGGGCGTGTCCTACGCCGAGATCGTCGCGTCGGTCTCGAGCGTCTCGGCCGGCCCCGGCACCCGCGCCAACATCGACGAGTTCACCCGCACCACCGCCGCCGGCGTCACCGACATCGGGGGAGCGGCGGAGGGCAAGGCGATCATCATCCTCAACCCGGCCGAGCCGCCGATGATCATGCGCGACACGATCTTCTGCGCCGTCGACCCCGACGCCGACCGCGACGCGATCGTGCAGTCGGTCGTGGCGATGGAGAAGGCGGTGCAGGAGTACGTGCCGGGCTACCGGCTCCTGCAGGAGCCCCAGATCGACGACCCGTCGCCGGCGACGCGCGGCCAGACGAAGGTGTCGATCTTCGTCGAGGTCGAGGGCGCGGGCGACTACCTGCCGCCGTACTCCGGCAACCTCGACATCATGACCGCCGCCGCCACGCAGGTGGGGGAGAACATCGCCCGTTCGATCCTCGGAGGTGCCGCATGAGCGACATCGACTCCCTCACCCGCACCTGGTCCGGCATCCACGGCGACGAGCCGTGGGGCAGGCTCGACCTGCGCCTGACCGACACCTGCCTGCGCGACGGGTCGCACCACAAGCGGCACCAGTTCACGGCGCAGGAGTGCCACGACATCGTCGCGGCGCTCGACGCCGCAGGCGTGCCGGTCATCGAGGTCACCCACGGCGACGGGCTCGGCGGCTCGTCGTTCAACTACGGGTTCTCCAGGACGCCCGAGCAGGAGCTGATCCGGATCGCGGCCGACACCGCGAAGCGGGCCAAGATCGCCTTCCTCATGCTGCCGGGCGTCGGCACCAAGGACGACATCCGGGCCGCCCAGGACAACGGCGGCCAGATCTGCCGGATCGCCACGCACTGCACCGAGGCCGACGTCTCCGTCCAACACTTCGGCCTGGCCCGCGAGCTCGGGCTGGAGACCGTCGGGTTCTTGATGATGAGCCACCCCCAGCCGCCCGCGGTCCTGGCCCAGCAGGCCAGGACCATGGTCGACGCCGGCTGCCAGTGCGTCTACGTCGTCGACTCGGCCGGCGCGCTGATCATGGAGCAGACCGCGGACCGGGTCGCCGCGCTGGTCGCGGAGATCGGCGACCAGGCCGACGTGGGATTCCACGGCCACGAGAACCTCGGCCTCGGCGTCGCCAACACGATCATCGCCGCCCGCGCGGGCGCGACCCAGATCGACGGCTCGGTGCGCCGCTTCGGAGCCGGCGCGGGCAACACCCCGCTCGAGGCGTTCATCGGCGCCTGCGACAAGCTCGGCTGGGAGACCGGCGTGGACTTCCTGCAGGTGGTCGACGCCTCCGAGGACGTCATCAAGCCGGCCATGCCCGAGGAGTGCCAGCTGGACCGGATGACCCTGATGATGGGGTACGCCGGGGTCTACTCCTCCTTCCTCAAGCACGCCGGCAACGCGGCCGAGCGCTACGGCGTCTCCGGCGCGCAGATCCTGCTCGAGGCCGGGCGCCGCAAGCTGATCGGCGGCCAGGAGGACCAGCTCATCGACATCGCCCTGATGCTCAAGGCCGAGCAGGAGAAGGATGCGGCCAACGCCTGACCGGCCGGGGTCCCGCAGCCGGCGTCGTCCAGCCGGCTACCGCCGGATCTGCCGCAGCCAGCTCAGGATCGGGTCGGCGGCCACGTCGGCGGCGAAGGTGTCCAGGTGGTCGCCGTCGGGGACCAGGTCGACGGTCGTCGGGTGCCCGGCGGCCTCGAGCGCGCCGGCGAACTGGGTGGTGGAGGCCACGGGCACGCCGTCGTCGTCCTGG
>JAEZKN010000530.1 GCA_023415395.1 Actinomycetes bacterium | reverse complement strand
GGCCAGGCCGATCTCGACCTTCGCCCACCCGTTCTCGAAATACATCGACAGCGGGACGAGGGTCAGCCCGCTCTCCCGCGTCTTGCCGATCAGCCGGTCGATCTCCCAGCGGTGCAGCAACAGCTTGCGGGTGCGGCGCGGCTCGTGGTTGGTCCACGTGCCCATCGCGTACTCGGGGATGTGCAGCCCGTACAGGAAGAGTTCGCCGTCCTTCTCCTGGGCGAACGAGTCCACAAGGGACGCCCGTCCGGCCCGCAGGGACTTGACCTCGGTCCCCATGAGGCAGATCCCCGCCTCGAAGGTGTCCACGAGCATCTGCTCGAGCCGCGCGACCCCCTCGGCGACGTAGCGGGTCACGAGCGCGCCGATGGTCCAGGTCTTGCCGGTGCCCGCGCTGGCCTCGAGGAGCACGGTGCCGGTGGGCAGCGGGTCGGTGATGGAGAAGGGGTTCACAGCGGGCCCACCCTCTCCGCGCCGGTGAGCAGCGGCTCCCAGATCGCCCACGCGGCCTCGCCCAGGCCCGCCGCGACCAGCGCCTCGACGGGTGCTCCGACGCCGAAGACCCGGTGGTGGTAGGGATCTGCGTCCTCGCCGGTGATGCCGAACTGGTGGTGGGGGTCGGTCTCCCACTCGCGCCGCGCGGCCTCGACGGGCGGGGTGTCCTGGCCCATCAGCTCGCGCGCGTGGGCCTCGGCCCAGGCCAGACCGGTCTTCACCGGGACCGGCAGCGGCGTGCACAATCCGCGGTCGCGCAGGTCGACCAGCTGGCGGAGCCAGTCGACGGCGCGGTGGTCGAGCGGGCCGCTGAGCGCGCGCTTGGGCCCGGCCCGGTCCTTGCCGACGGCGTGGGCCGTCCAGTGCTGGTCGGGGTAGGTCGCGGACAGGGCCAGCAGGTCGACCCACGCGTGGATCCGCTGGCGGGCGTTGAGTCGGGAGTAGCCGAGGCTGACGACCCGGCTGCCGTAGACCCCGGGGACGGTGCCGGTCAGCCTCCGGCCGTCGCCGAGGTCCACGTCGACGTCGACCGAGCGACGGTCGCCCTCGCGCAGGTCGGCGGTGCGCGCCCAGAGCCGCTGGCACTCCTCGACGACCTCGTTGAGCGCCCGGGTGCCGAGTCCGCCCGGCGGCAGGGTCCCGGCGAGCTGCTCCGCGGTCATCACCGCGACCGGGTCCTGGCCGGCCAGGAGCTCGCGCAGGAGCCGGTCACCGATCTGCCACTTCTCCAGGCTGTCCAGGGTCACCGGGATCGCGTCGGCCAGGTCGTCGGGCTCGAACGGCGTCGCGACGTCGAGCCGTCCGCGCAGGAACGCGCGCACCGGGTGCCCCAGGAAGTCGCGCAGGTCCTGCAGCGACACGTCCTCACGGGGACGGGACGGCAGCGGACCCTCGAGCAGCGGCGCCGGCTCGTGCCGCACCCCCCACGCCGAGCGGGCGCCGGCCAGGGCGGCGGTGTCGAAGCTGAAGGGATCCTCGGCGGCGAAGTTGCGGGCGTCGTACGGCTGGAGCGGGTGGTGGGTCAGGATCCGCTCGCGCACGGGCTCGGCCGTGGTGCGGTCGGCGGCGTCGAGGATCTCGCCGAGGGGTACGGCGGGCGGGCGGGGCGCGCCGGACTGCTCGTTGGCCCCCGTGTAGGTGATGACGAGGTGCTCGGTCGCCGCCAGGACCGCGTCGAGGAGGAGCTGCCGGTCCTCGCTGCGCAGGTCGCGCTCGCCGGTGAGCGGGCGGCGGGCCAGCACGTCGTCGCCGTCGACCGCGCCCGTGCGGGGGAAGACGCCGTCGTCGAGGCCGACCAGGCAGACCACGCGGTGCGGGACCGAGCGCATCGGGACCATCGTCGCGACCGTCAGGCTGCCGGTGCGGAAGTTGGCGCGGGTGGGCCGTCCGGCCAGCCGGGACTGGAGCATCGCGCGGACGTCGGAGAGCCGCAGCTCGAGGCCGCCCTCGTCCGAGGAGGCCGCGGCGCGGGCGAGCTCGCGCTCGAACTGGGGCAGCTGCCAGGCGTCGTCCCTCGCCACGTCGGTGAGCGAGCGGACGCCCGCGCGCAGGCCGGTCGTCCAGTCCGCGACGGTCTGCGCCGCGGCCAGGGCGGACAGCGTCCGGTCGAGGCGGTCGACCAGCTCGGCCAGCCGGCCGGCCAGGTCGATCTCGTTGCTCCCCACGTCGTCGAGCGGCAGGCCGCGGCCGAGGTGGCGGTGGTCGTCCCCGCTCATGGCCACGCCGAGGAGGATCCGGTCCAGGCCGGTGCGCCAGGTGTTGTGCGGGAAGCGCTCCATCCGGAACGCCGCGCGCGAGGTGTCGTCGAGGCCCCAGCGGACCCCGGCCCGGGACACCCACCGCGAGACCCGGTCGAGCTCGTCGTCGGTGAACCCGAAGCGGCGGCGGACCGGATCGGTCGCGGCGAGGTCGAGCACGTCGGACGCGGTGACCCGGCCGCCCGCGAGCTCGAGCAGGCCACCGGCGACGGCGAGCAGCGGGTTGGTGCTGGAGAGCGCCCGGTCGGCGAGCTTGACGCGCAGCCGGTGCGCGGGGTGGCCCTCGGTCGTCGCGAGCCCGAAGCCGGCCGAGATCAGGGGCGCGTAGGTCTCGATGTCCGGGCACATCACGAGGATGTCGCGCGGCTCCAGCGTCGGGTCGTCCTCGAGCATCCCGACCAGCACCTCGCGGAGCACGTCGACCTGCCGCGCCGGGCCGTGGCAGGCGTGCACCTGCAGGCTGCGGTCGTCGTCGGCGAGGCGGCGGCCGGCCCGCTCGTCGTGCGCCGGGGCGTGGTTGGCGCGCAGGTCGTGCTGGAGCCAGCCGAGCATCGTG
>JAEZKN010000521.1 GCA_023415395.1 Actinomycetes bacterium | reverse complement strand
ACCTCCCGAACGGCAAGGTCCAGTTCCACCGACGGACGTGAGGAGAGGCGACAGCATCCCTCCATGGCGAGGCATTCTCGCCATTCCGCTGAGCCTCCCGAGGGCCGGGGAACGCCTTGGCGCCCCGACCACGGTTGCCGAGCCGTGGCGCCGGAGAGCTCGACCAATGCTGCATGAACGCTCAGCGGCGACGGGCGAGGTAGAACAGGGGAGAGCGAGCCTGCTTGGTCCGGGCGTCTCCCTGGTAGCGGACCTGGAACGGCCAGTGGGTGAACTGGTCGACCTCGGGCGGGAGGGTCCGGGCGGTGTGCCAGGTCGCGACGCCACGAGCGTTCGTCCGCTTCGGCTCCTCGTAGTCGCGCCAGGAGCCGCGCCACTTGAACCAGAGGTCGACCCGCTCGCGGGCCATCGGCTTCCCAGCGCGGGTCAGACGGGTGGAGAACTTCCAACCATTGGTGCCGTACGGCTTCTTGGTGATGGTCAGCTTCGCAGGCTTCTTCTCGAGCCGGGTGTAGGTGAAGCGACTGGTGGTGGTTCCGCTGGCGACCGTGCTGCCGTCGACATCGCGCTGGCTCCACCGGACCTCGAGCCAGTAGGTGCCGAACCGGTCGTATCCCGGGCAGAGCAGGACCGTGTCGGTGCGGGAGGTCGCCCGTCCGGAGTAGGAGCCTTCGTCGTCGCGCTTCCCGCCGGGATGGATGAGGCGAGCGCGGTAGCTCCAGGACCCCGACCAGCTCCCGTCCGGCGAACCGTCGGCGATCGGTGTGATCCGGTAGGCCCGCTCGACACACTCGTCGGTGTAGCCGGCCATGTCCCGGGTGGCGACCTGAACGACGTCGCCTCTGGTGTTGGCCCGGAGCGGTCCCGGGGTCAGGACGACCAGAGCGCCAGCGGCGACGACGAGCGCCGCGAGCAGGGCGACCGCGCGGCGGACGAGCCTCGAGGGGTGGGTGGAGGTCAGCGGTGAGATCGGCACACACTCAAGACGGAGGGCGGATGCGTCCATGACGCGGTCGAGTCGTGGCGCCGGTCACCGCGTCCATGAGACGCTCTCGTAGGCGTCCTCCACGTCGCCGGGGGACGCCTCGTTGCGCTGGGAGATCCGCACGGGGTTGCCGAACGGGTCCCGGAGGCCGAAGTCGGTGCCGTAGGGCTGCTCGACCGGCTCCTGGGTGATCTCGACGCCCGCGTCCCGGAGTCGCGCGTACGTCGCGTGCGCGTCGTCGGTGAGCAGGAAGACCCCGCCGAGCGCGCCCTTGGTGACGAGGTCGCGCACCTGCGCGGCGGTGGCCTCGTCGTGCTGCGGGCTGCCGACGAGCTCGAGCAGCATCGAGGTGTCCTGGCCGGGGACGCCGATCGTGAGCCAGCGCATGAAGCCGAGGTCGATGTCGTCGCGGACCTCGAACCCGAGATGGGTCGTGTAGAAGTCGAGAGCCTCGTCCTGGTCCAGCACGGGCAGGGAGCGGATGTGGAGACTGGTGATGCGTCCGGTGTTCATGGCGTCGACGCTAGTGGGGGAGGGCGGGCCCTGACTTCTCCGAAACGACTGTTCTGGGGCGGGTCCACGTCGCGATGAAGCACGACGGCACGGCGACCGCGGCGTAGCGGGCCCGGAACTGCGTCGGCGACTGTCCGACGATCCTGCTGAAGGTGGAGCTGAAGGTGCCGAGGCTGGCGAACCCGGTGTCCCACGCGATGTCGGTGACCGGACGGTCCGTCTGGCGCAGCAGGGTCATCGCGCGCTCGATCCGGCGGCGCTGGAGGTAGCGGTGGGGCGTCTCGCCGTACACCTGCTTGAACACCCGCCCGAACTGCGAGGCCGAGAGGTGGGCGACGGCCGCCAGGGCGGGGATGTCGAGCGGCTCGGCGTAGCGACGGTCCATCTCGTCGCGGGCGCGCAGCAGGCGGCGGTTGAGGTCCTCGCGCCGGCTGAGCTCCACGGTCCTCGACCCTAGTGGCCGCCGGCCCGCCGCGCGGCCAGTCCGGCGAGCGCCTCGTCCAGGGTCGACGCGACCACGACGTCGTCGAGCACCTCGCGGCGGACGAACCCGGCCTGCACGAGGCCGTCGAGCGCGGTGAGCAGGGGAGTCCAGAACCCGCCGGTGTTCAGGAACCCGACGGGGTCGTCGTTGAAGCCGATGTGGCGCCAGCTCCAGACCTCGACGATCTCCTCGAGGGTGCCGAGGCCGCCGGGGAGGCAGAGGAACGCGTCGGCGAGGTCGGCCATCATCGCCTTGCGCTCGTGCATGGTCCGGACGACGTGCAGCTGAGTGAGGTCGTGGCGACCCCACTCGCGGTCGACCATCGACTGCGGGATCACGCCGAGCACCTCGCCGCCGGCGTCGAGGGCGCCCTGCGAGACCTGGCGCATCAGCCCGCCACCGCCCCCGCCGTAGACGAGGCCGATGCCGCGCTCGGCCAGTCCGTGCCCGACGTCGTACGCCGCGCGGCCCCAGTCGGGGTCGACCCCGTCGCTCGATCCGCAGAAGACGGCGACCCGCCGGATGTCTCGACTCACGAGGCGAGCCTAGGGAGTCAGCCGGCGAGCGCCGCCTTCGCGTCGTCGTCGTAGGTGTGCCGGATCTTGGCGGCCATGGCGATGCAGATGAAGAGCGGCGGCAGCAGGATCAGCATCGCGTACTGGAGCGAGGCGGCCTTGGAGAGGTCGAGCGCGGAGGCCAGCGTCGTCGAGACGAAGCCGATGAGCAGCGGACCGGCCGACCCGCCGAGCGTGACCAGGAAGGTGAGGACGGCGAAGCCCATGCCGCGACCGTTGGCCGGCAGGACGTCGGCGTTGGCAGCGGTCATGTTCGGGATCGCCGCGGCGAAGCCCACGCAGGCCAGGGCGATCATCGTGCTGCGCACGCCGACGCCGGGCAGCAGCACGGTGCCGGTGAGGCCGAGCGCTCCCACGAGGAGGAAGACCACGGACACGTTGATCCGCCAGCCCTTCTTGATCCCGTGGTACTTGTCGCCGAACTTCGAGCCGAGCAGGATGCCGACGAGGATGCCGGTGCCGCCGACGGCGCCGGACAGCGCGGAGCCGGTCGACTCGCTGACGCCCTCGACGCGCACGAGGAAGGTCGGGATCCAGTAGAAGAGGCCGGCGACGCCGAGCGAGAGCATCGCCAGGGCGACGGTGACGCCGCGCAGGGTCGGGATCCGCAGCAGGTCGGCGGTCTGCGCCCAGATCGAGCGGTCGTCCACCACGTGCTCGGCCTCGACCGCGGCCCGGTCCCCGATGCGCGCCTGCTCGAGGCGGTCGCCGAGGCCGCGGATCGGGTCCTTGACCGTGAGGACGAGCAGCGCGACGACCACGCCGGGCACGGCGGCGACGAAGAAGACCGTGCGCCAGTCGTAGGCGTCGGCGACCGCGCCGCCGAGGATGACGCCGGTCGGCAGTCCCATGTAGTAGCCGGCGCGCTCGAAGCCGTACGCCTTGGAGCGGCTGCGGGCCGGGTAGTAGTCGGCGAGCAGCGAGGAGGCGGGCGGGTTGTAGAGCTGGCCCGCGCCGCCGATGAGCACGCGGATCATGAAGAAGATCAGGAAGCTGGTGGCCAGGCCACTGCCGATCGAGCACAGCGCCCAGATCATGACGACGATGGCGATCGTGAGCACGCGCGGCGCACGGTCGGCGATCCGGCCCGCCGGCAGCACGAGCAGGGCGCCGGCGAGCGAGGCGGCGGTCGGGATCGCGCCGGCCCAGGTGTCGCTGAAGCCGAAGTGGTCCTGGATCTGGGGCAGTGCGCCCGCGATCAGGTTGACCTCGACGCGGTCGATGAAGGCCACCAGCGCGATGACGACGGCCGCCCACCACCCGAAGGGGGCGACCTTGTCGAGATCCACGGGCACCGGCGGGCGGTTCCGGAAGGCCGACACCTCCACGGTGCGGGCCGCGGGTGCCGCAGACTGGTCTCGCGTCGCTTCCGACATCCGGCCGGCTCCTCACGTCTCGGTGGCGGTTGTGGCAGGCTACGGCGAAGCATAGATCATATATAGGAGAGTTGATGTCGATCGTCCGCGTCGCCGCCGTCCAGTTCGCCGTGACCGAGGACCCGGAGGCGAACCTCGCGACGTGCCTGCGCATGACCGACCAGGCAGCGGCCGAGGGGGCCCAGGTCGTCGTGCTCCCCGAGTTCTGCAACCACGTCTCCTGGTACGACGACCGCGAGCACGCCCGGCGGATGGCGCAGACCCTCGACGGACCGTTCGTCTCGGCGCTCGCGGCGAAGGCCCGGGAGCACGGCATCCACCTCATGGCCAACTGCACCCTGGCCCGCGAGGACGGCCGGACCACCGGCAGCAACATCCTCTTCTCTCCCGCCGGCGAGATCCTCGCGGTGACCGACAAGCAGGTGCTCATGGGCAGCGAGCGCGACCACCTCGACCCGGCGGTCGAGGCGTCGCCGGTCGTCGAGACCGCCTTCGGGCGGGTCGGCCTCTACTCCTGCATGGACGGCGTCATCAACGAGACCCCGCGGATGCTCGGCGTCGCCGGCGCCCAGGTGCTCCTCAACAGCCTCAACTCCTTCGCGCTCGACGAGGCCTCGCTGCACGTGCCCGTGCGCGCGGTCGAGAACAGGGTGTGGGTCGTCGCCGCCAACAAGGTCGGCCCGCTGGTGCCCGAGCGCAGCATCGCGATGGTCGCCGAGCGCGTGGGCGTGCCGGTGGAGATGCTGCACGGGGCGGGGGAGAGCCAGATCGTCGCCCCCGACGGCACCGTGGTCGCGATCGGCCCCCGGGCCGGTGAGGCCGTCGTCGTCGCCGACATCGACGTCGCCGCCGCCGACGACAAGCGCCGCCCCGACGGCACCGACGTGATGGCCGCTCGGCGCCCGGAGCTCTACGGCCCGATCCTCGAGGCCCCCCGCGGCCGCCAGCGCCCGGCCGGCGCCGAGGAGCTGGTGACCGCGGTCCTCAGCCCGGCCGAGGGTGACGACGTCGCC
>JAEZKN010000507.1 GCA_023415395.1 Actinomycetes bacterium | reverse complement strand
GTGCCGCGCACGATCGTGACGCGGCACGTCGGCCAGGACCGGGTCTTCGTCCACGGCTCCCGGGCCATCGCCTTCCTCGTGCTCGTGATCGTCGGCTCGATCGGCGTCTTCCTGGGCGTCCAGTCCTTCCCGACGCTGGACCACTACGGCCTCTCGTTCTTCACCGAGTTCCGGTGGCTCCCGAGCCAGGACCGGATCGGCATCGCCGCGGTCGTGGTCGGCACCGTCCAGGTGGCGGTCATCGCGATCGTCTTCGCGATCCCTCTCTCGCTGCTCACCGCGCTCTTCATCACCGACTGGGCGCCGGCCTGGGCCAAGCCGACGCTGATCCGCTTCGTCGACATGATGGCCGCGGTGCCGGGCATCGTCTTCGGCCTCTGGGTCCTCTTCGTGATCCAGCCGCACGCCACCGAGGTCGCGCACTGGCTCAGCAAGGTCCTCGGCTGGATCCCGATCTTCCACGTGCGCACCGACGTCGACCACCCGATCTGGAACCAGGCGCCGGGCTACCCGTCCTACGCCGGCTCCGCGTTCATCGCCTCGATCGCGGTCACCATGATGATCTTCCCGATGGCCACCTCGGTGATGCGCGAGGTGTTCGCGGAGGCGCCGGTGGGGGAGAAGGAGGCCGCGCTCGCGCTGGGTGCGACCCGCTGGGCCATGGTCCGCACGGTCGTCCTGCCCTTCGGGCGCAGCGGCGTCATCGGCGGCAGCATGCTCGCCCTGGGCCGCGCGCTCGGCGAGACCATCTCGGTGGTCCTGGTGATCTCGCAGGCCTTCGAGATCAAGCCCTACGTCCTGGAGTCCGGCACCTCGACGATCTCGGCGCTCATCGCCTCGAGCTTCAAGGAGGCGTCGCCGTCCCAGCTCTCGGCGCTGCTGACCGCGGGCTTCGTGCTCTTCCTCATGACGCTGGTCGTCAACAGCCTCGCGGCCGTCGTGGTGTCGCGCTCGCGGGGATCGGCGGTGACCGAGCTGTGACCGCCGTCGTCGAGCGACCCGTGGCCGAGGGCCAGGCGCCGGTCCCACCGGTGCCACCGGTGCCGCCCGCGCCGCCGGCGGTCGAGCCCGAGGAGCTGCGCCGCACCGGCTCGCGGACCCGCGAGGACGTGCTGACGATCCTCGGTGCGCTCTGCGCGTCCTCCGCCACGACCTGGCTCTTCTACACCCAGATCTTCCCCTTCGAGGGCGTCATCGGCTTCGTCGTGTGCTGGTACCTCGTGCTGGTGGTGTTCTACGCCGGGCTCACCGCGCTCACCCAGCCCCGACCGGTGGTGATGGACCGGATCGTGACGACCGCGGTGATCGCGGCGCCGACGCTCATCGCGGTCGCGCTCGCCAGCGTGGTGGTCATGACGCTGCTCAAGGGCCTGCCCGCCCTGAGCCACCTCAACTTCTTCACCGAGGACATGTCCGGCGTCCGCGCCGACGACCCGTTCACGATGGGCGGCATCCTCCACGCGATCGTCGGCACGCTCATCGAGGTGCTCATCGCGATCTCCATCGCGATGCCGCTCGGGGTCGCCACCGCCGTCTACATGTCCGAGGTCGGCGGCCGCGGCTCGCAGCTGGTCCGCACGGTGGTCGAGGCGATGACCGCGCTGCCCTCGATCGTGGCCGGCCTGTTCATCTACACCGTCTGCCTGGTCTACCTCGGCATGCCGGCCAGCGGCCTGGCGGCGGCCCTCGCCCTCGCGGTGATGGCGCTGCCGATCATGGCGCGGGCGGCGTACGTCGTCCTCGGCGTGGTGCCCGGCGGCCTGCGCGAGGCGTCCTACGCGCTGGGCGCCGGCCGGTGGGAGACGGTCTGGAAGGTGGTCCTGCCGACCGCCCGGCCGGGCCTGGCCACCGCGCTGATCCTCGGCACCGCCCGCGCCGTCGGCGAGACCTCGCCGGTGCTGCTGACCTCCGGTGCCTCGACGTTCTTCAACGCCGACCCGACCCAGGACCCGATGAACTCGCTCCCGCTGTTCATCTACGCCGCCGTCGGCACCGGCAACCCCCAGATGGAGGAGCGGGCGTACGCCGCCGCGGCGGTCCTGCTCGTCGTCGTCCTCACCCTGTTCGTGCTCGCCCGGCTCGTCGCCGGCGGAAGGAAGAAGTCCCGATGAGCCCCCGCCGCACTCCGCTGCTGCCCACTCGCGCGGTCCGGGCCGTTGCCGTCCCGCTCGCCCTGCTCTTCGCCCTGCTGGGCGGCACCAGCGGTGCCAGCGCGGCGCCGTCGTACGCGCTGATCCAGGGCTCGGGCTCCTCCTGGGCCGCGAACGCGCTCAACCAGTGGGTCGCCGACGTCGACGCCAAGGGCCTGCGGGTCGTCTACACCGCCAACGGCGCGGCGCAGGGCCGCAAGGACTACGCCAACAAGTCGACCGACTTCGGCGTGACCGACTCGCCCTACCGCGGCAAGGACCCGACGACCGGAGCGATCGACTCGCCGCTCGGCCGGTCCTTCGCCTACCTGCCGATCGTGGCCGGCGGGACGTCCTTCCCCTACCACGTGGAGGTCGGGGGCGAGCTGGTCCGCAACATCCGGCTCTCGGGCGAGACCATCGCCAAGATCTTCACCAACCGGATCACCAACTGGAACGACCCGGCGATCACCGAGGACAACAACGGCCGCGCGCTGCCGTCGATCCCGATCATCCCCGTGGTGCGCGCCGACGGCGCCGGCGTCACCAACCAGTTCACGACCTGGATGGTCAGCCAGTACCCGTCGTACTGGAAGGACTGCAACGGCGGGAGGCTCGCGCCCTCGGACTACTTCCCGCTCAACTGCGGGGACACCCGCGGTCCGCAGAAGGCCCAGTCGGGCTCCGACGGCGTCATGAACTTCGTCAAGAGCGCGGGCTCCAACGGGGCGATCGCGATGGAGGAGTACTCCTACCCGCTGATGGCGAACTTCCCGGTCGCCAAGGTGCTCAACCGGGCCGGCTACTACACCCTCCCGACGCAGTACAACGTCGCGGTCGCCCTGACCCGGGCGGAGATCAACGACGACCCGAAGGACCCGAACTACCTGACGCAGAAGCTCGACAACGTCTACACGAACCCGGACGAGCGGACCTACCCGCTCTCCTCCTACGTCTACGCGATCATCCCGACCGCGTCCGACGACTCGCGCATGACGACGTCGAAGCGGCAGACGATCGTGGACTTCCTCAAGCACTCGATCTGCGAGGGCCAGTCCGAGATCGGGCCGATCGGCTACTCGCCGCTGCCGGTGAACCTCGTGCAGGCCGGCTTCACCCAGGTCAACAAGCTCAAGCTCGCCGACGACGACGTCTCCTTCGACGCCTCGATCATCAAGAACGTCGCGAACTGCCACAACCCGACCTTCGTGCCGGGCAAGCCGAACCAGAACTACCTCGCGACCATCGCGCCGTTCCCCGCCGAGTGCGACCGGCCCGGCAAGGGCCCGTGCGCCGCGGGTGCGGGCGAGTACAACGAGAACCCCGACGACAGCGGCGAGGTGCCCACCGGCGGCGGCAAGGGCGGAGGCGGCAACGGCGGCGGTGCGGGTGGCGGTGCCGGCGGCGGGACCGGTGCCGGGCTGGGCACGACCGACAGCAACGGAGACGGCGTCCCGGACGCGCCCGGCGTGGGCAGCGACCTCGGTCTCGGCGGTACGTCGGGTGACGGCTCCGCGGCGTCCGGGATCGTGGCGACGACGCTCGCCGCCAACGGCGACGGCGGCCCGCCGAACGTGCTGACGGCACTCGTCGTCGGCCTCTTCCTCGGCACGCTCGTGGTG
>JAEZKN010000413.1 GCA_023415395.1 Actinomycetes bacterium | reverse complement strand
GCGCTACGGCGCCGCGCCCGCCGACGGCGCCGGCGAGGACGCGACGGCGGCGGCCCAGGGGGCCGCCGAGCGGGCGGTGGTCCCGATCCTGTCCTACGACGCCAACAACCTCGACGAGTCCCAGGCGGCGGCCCGGCAGTACCTCACCGGCGACTACCGCACGGACTACGACAAGCTCTTCGACGGGATCATCGCCCAGAACGCCCCCTCGACCGGCACGGTCGTCGAGGCCGAGCTGGTGTCCTCGGCGATCACCCGGGCCGGGGAGGACCGGGTCGAGGTGTTCGTGCTGGTCGACCAGTCGCGGACCAACAAGGCCTCCAAGGAGCCGCAGGTCTACAAGAACTGGGTCACGATCACGATGCAGCGGGTCGACGGGGACTGGCTCGTGGCCGGGATGGACACCTGATCGCGTCGGTCCTGCACAGGTCCGGCCGCGCTGCTTGACCTCGGCGGCCTCGGCGTTCATGATCGTCGGCAAGCCCTCGAGGTTCTATTTGTGATGGGCACCTGCCTGCGGTAGGCTCCTTCTTTGCGTCTGCCCTCAAATGCTCGTCGGCCTGCCCGGTGGCCGACTTTGTGGTGGGCCTGACGCGATTTCGAAGAGCGAACCGTCGAAGGACACCTCTTGGCCGCGCGCAGCACCTCCGGTAACTCCCGCCGCATCTCTTTCGCAAAGATCACCGAGCCCCTCGAGCTCCCGCAGCTCCTCTCCCTCCAGACCGACAGCTTCGACTGGCTGATCGGCAACGAGAAGTGGCAGGCCGCCGTCGAGCGCCGCCGCGCCGAGGGCGAGGACGTCTCCTCCAAGTCCGGTCTCCAGGAGATCATCGAGGAGATCTCCCCGAGCGAGGACTTCTCCGAGACGATGTCGCTGTCGTTCGAGAACCCGGTCTTCTACGACCCGAAGTACACCGTGGACGAGTGCAAGGAGAAGGACTTCACCTACTCCGCCCCGCTCTACGTCTCCGCGGAGTTCACCAACAACGACACCGGTGAGATCAAGGGTCAGACCGTGTTCATGGGCGACTTCCCGCTCATGACCGACAAGGGCACCTTCATCATCAACGGCACCGAGCGTGTCGTCGTGTCCCAGCTGGTCCGGTCCCCGGGCGTCTACTTCGAGCGCTCCGCGGACAAGACCTCCGACAAGGACATCTACACCGCGAAGCTGATCCCGAGCCGCGGTGCCTGGCTCGAGTTCGAGATCGACAAGCGCGACCTGGTCGGCGTGCGCCTCGACCGCAAGCGCAAGCAGAACGTCACCGTGCTGCTCAAGGCCCTCGGCTGGACCAACGAGCAGATCCGCGAGGAGTTCGGCCAGTACGAGTCGATGATGCTCACCCTGGAGAAGGACCACACCGAGACCCAGGACGACGCGCTGCTCGACATCTACCGCAAGCTGCGTCCGGGCGAGCCGCCGACGCGTGAGGCCGCGCAGACGCTGCTGAACAACTACTACTTCAACCCCAAGCGCTACGACCTGGCCAAGGTCGGTCGCTACAAGATCAACAAGAAGCTCGGCCTGACCGAGGCCTTCGACCAGCAGACGCTGACCGTGGACGACGTCGTCGCCGCGATCAAGTACATCGTCGCGCTGCACGACGGCCAGGAGCAGATCGAGGCGCCCCAGGGCACCCTCGACATCGCCGCGGACGACATCGACCACTTCGGCAACCGCCGCATGCGGACCGTGGGCGAGCTGATCCAGAACCAGCTCCGCACCGGCCTGGCCCGCATGGAGCGTGTGGTCCGCGAGCGGATGACGACCCAGGACGTCGAGGCGATCACGCCGCAGTCCCTGATCAACATCCGCCCGGTCGTCGCGGCGCTGAAGGAGTTCTTCGGCACCTCCCAGCTCTCGCAGTTCATGGACCAGACCAACCCGATCGCCGGCCTGACGCACAAGCGTCGCCTCTCGGCCCTCGGTCCCGGTGGTCTGTCCCGCGACCGCGCCGGCATGGAGGTCCGTGACGTCCACCCCTCGCACTACGGCCGCATGTGCCCGATCGAGACGCCGGAAGGCCCGAACATCGGCCTGATCGGCTCGCTGGCGTCCTTCGGCCGGATCAACCCGTTCGGCTTCGTCGAGACGCCGTACCGCCGGGTCGAGAAGGGTCGCGTCACCGAGAAGGGCGACTACCTCACCGCCGACGACGAGGACCGCTTCGTCATCGCCCAGGCCAACGCGCCGCTCGACGACAAGATGCGCTTCGTCGAGGAGCGCGTGCTGGTCCGCCAGCGTGACGGCGAGGTCTCCGAGGTCCTGGCCGACGAGGTCGACTACATGGACGTCTCGCCGCGCCAGATGGTGTCGGTCGCGACCGCCCTGATCCCGTTCCTCGAGCACGACGACGCCAACCGCGCGCTCATGGGTGCCAACATGCAGCGCCAGGCCGTGCCGCTCATCAAGAGCGACTCGCCCCTGGTCGGCACCGGCATCGAGTACCGCGCCGCCGTCGACGCCGGTGACGTCGTCACCGCCAGCGCCGCCGGTGTGGTCAAGGAGGTCTCCGCCGACGTCATCGAGACGATGAACGACGACGGCACCTACTCGACCTACAAGCTGGCGAAGTTCCGCCGCTCGAACCAGGGCACCTGCATCAACCAGCGTCCGCTGGTCGCCGAGGGTGACCGGGTCGAGGTCGGCTCGCCGATCGCCGACGGTCCCTGCACCGACGACGCCGAGATGGCGCTGGGCACCAACCTGCTCGTGGCGTTCATGCCGTGGCAGGGCCACAACTACGAGGACGCGATCATCCTCAGCCAGCGCCTGGTGCAGGAGGACATCCTCACCT
>JAEZKN010000408.1 GCA_023415395.1 Actinomycetes bacterium | reverse complement strand
GCGGGCGACGAGGACGAACGCGTCCTTGGTGCCGAGGTTGGGGTAGTAGCCCGCGCCCATGATCACGAAGACGTCGCCGGTGCGGTCGTGGGCGTTGAAGTACCACCGGTCGTAGAAGTTGCGGTCGCTGCTGTTGGCGTAGGCCAGCGGCAGCGGCGCCTGGTGCAGGGGGAACTCGTCGAGAGGAGTGATGTCGCTCATGCGCCGGCTTCCTCCAGGAGTCGGTCGAGCAGGGGCTTGTGGTGGAAGAGCGTCTCGATGTCGTCGGGCCGCTCGATCTCGCCGAAGTGGATCTGCCGGGCGCCGGTGCGCATGAAGACGATCGCCCACTGCACGCCGTTGTAGACGTGGTACCAGTGCAGGTCGCCGAGCTCGACGCCGGTGAGCCGCTCGTACTCTCCCCGCACGTCGTCCTCGTGCAGGAAGTGCGGCATGCCCGGCATCTCGAGCAACCCCGTGATCGCCTCGAAGACCCGGTGGGCGAAGACGATCCACGACACGTCCAGCTCGCGCGGACCGATCGCGGCCATCTCCCAGTCGAGGACGGCGACCGGGGTGAAGTCGCGGTACATCATGTTGCCGACCCGGCTGTCGCCCCAGGTGAGCACGGCCTCGTCGGTCTCGGGGAGGTGCGCCTCGAGCCAGTCGAGCGCCCGCTCGACGGTGGCCGACCGGCCGATGTCGGCGACGGCGAAGTCGTACCAGGCCCGGGTGCGGGTGAGGTTCCGCTCCAGCAGGGTGGCGCCGTCGTGGTGCGGAGCAAGGAAGCCGAAGGTCTGCTCCGCGTCGGGGATGGCGTGCAGCCGGGCGAGCACGGCCACGCTGTTGTCCTGGAGGCGCCGCTGGTCCTCACGGCTGGCGTCGTGCAACCAGTTGTCGCCGAAGTTGTAGGGCAGCACGTCCTGCGGGACGACCCCCTCGACCCGGTCCATCAGGAAGAACGGCGTCCCGAGCACCTCGCCGGTCGGCTCCATCCAGCGCACGGTCGGCACCGGGACGTCGGTCAGCTCGCCGACGAGCCGCATGACGTCGTACTGGTCCTGGAGGGCGTAGCTCGGGAAGACCGGCAGGTCCTCCGCGGCCGGCGCCACCCGCGCGACGTACTCGCCGCGCCGGCGCTCGCCCTCCTCGGTCCAGTCGACGTCGAGGACGATCGTCTCCGAGCTCATGCCGTTGGCGTCGATGCCGGTGTGCAGCGTGACGACCGGGTCGGCCCCGGTCGGCAGGACGGTGGCGAGCCACTCCGCCAGCCGCGCCGGCAGCGTGCTCGGGTCGCGGCTCGAGCGCTGCATCTTCATGTCGGCGGGCGGCGGCGCCTGGGTCACGTTCCCTCCTCAGGTCACGCTGTGACGTGGGTCTCAGCATCGGTGGAACGTGTTCTAGTTGTCAACGGTGGCCCGGACGCCGCCGGACGTGTCGCGGGAGACCCGACGCCGCTAGACGATGTCGCGCACCACGACCCGCGCCTCGTCCGCCTCCTGGTCGGTGAGCATGAGCTGCGACTGCCGCTCGGCCTCGACCCGGCGGCGGTAGTGGTCGACCTCGCCGGCGGTCCGGGTCGGGTCCCAGCCGAGGGCCTCGGCGAGGAGCGCGGCCGCGTGCGGGGCGGCGGCGACGCCGCGGTCGAAGGTCTCGATGGAGATGCGGGTGCGACGGGTGAGGACGTCGTCGAGGTGACGGGCGCCCTCGTGGGTGACGGCGTAGACGACCTCGGCGGCCAGGTAGTCCTCGGCACCCCCGAGCGGGGCCCGCAACTCCGGGCGCTTGGCCACCAGGTCGAGCAGGTCGTCGACCAGCCCGCCGTACCGCCCGAGCAGGTGGTCGATGCGGGCCACGTGCAGCCCGGACCGCCGGGCGAGCAACCTGCGCTGGTTGGTGCGCGTCTCCCAGGCGTCGGCGCCGAGCAGCGGCACCCGGTCGGTGATGGAGGGACGCACGGTGGAGCCGAGCGTGGAGGCCAGCGAGTGAGCGGCCGCGTCGACGGCGTCGCGTCCCATGACGCGGTAGGTCGTGAGCTTGCCGCCGGCGATCATCACCAGCCCGGGCACGGGCGTCACGACGGTGTGCTCGCGCGAGATGCGCGAGGTCGGCTCGGACTCGCCCGAGAGCAGCGGCCGCAGCCCGGCGTAGACGCCCTCGACGTCGGAGTGGTCCAGCGGCTCGCGCAGGATCGCGTTGACGTGGGCGAGGACGTACTCGATGTCGGTGCGGGACGCGGCCGGGTGGGCCTTGTCGAGGTCCCAGGGGGTGTCGGTGGTGCCGATGATCCAGTGCCGGCCCCACGGGATCACGAACAGCACCGACTTCTCGGTGCGCACGATGAAGCCGGCCTCGGACCGGATCCGGTCGCGCGGCACGACCAGGTGGATGCCCTTGGAGGCCTGCACGTGCAGCGACCCGCGCCCACCGACCATCTCCTGGATGTCGTCGGTCCAGACGCCTGCCGCGTTGACGACCACCCGGGCGCGGACCTCGACGTCGGTGCCGTGCTCCAGGTCCCGGGCGCGTACGCCGACGACCCGCTCGCCCTCGCGCAGGAAGCCGGTCACCTTGACCCGCGTCGCCACGTGCGCGCCGTGGGCGGCCGCGGTGCGGGCGATCGTGGTGACCAGGCGGGCGTCGTCGACCTGGCAGTCGTAGTACTGGATGGCGCCGGCGAGCGAGGCCGGGTTGAGGTCGGGTGCGACCCGGGCGACCGCGCGCCGCGAGAGGTGGCGGTGCCGCGGGAGGCCGGAGCCGTGGCGGCCGGCCGTCGCCATGCCGTCCTAGAGCGCGAGGCCGGCGCCGACGTAGGGCCGCTCCCAGCCGCGACGGGTCAGCGGGTAGAGGAACGGCACCGGCCGGACCAGGTGCGGGGCCAGGCGAGTCAGGAGCAGGCCGCGCTCCTGGAGCGCCTCGCGGACCAGCCCGAAGTCGAGCATCTCCAGGTAGCGCAGGCCTCCGTGGACCAGCTTGGACGAGCGCGACGACGTGCCGCTGGCCAGGTCCCGCTGCTCGAGCAGGCCGGTCGAGAGACCGCGCGTGACGGCGTCGAGCGCCGTGCCGACGCCGACGATGCCCCCGCCGACGACGAGCACGTCGAGCTCGGGCTGGCCGCCCAGGCCCTGCATCGTCGCGAGAGCGGCGTCCCGCGCCTGCGGGCCGAGGGCGCTGCGGTCAGTCATGTGTCCAGTCTCGCAGGACCGAAATCACCGATGCGCCCACGCCCGGCCGCGAAAGCCGTTATCAATGCCCGCGTGAAGGGGACGCTGGCCGCGCTGGCCGCTGTGCTGGCCGCGCTCGTCGGGGTCACCGGATGTGACGAGGGCACGACGCCCGCGAGCCCGGTCGCGATCGACTCGACGCCCGCGCCGCCGTCGGGGACCACCACGCCGTCGTCCACCGAGGATCCCGGCCCCCGCTCCTTCGACCTGGTCATGGGTGGGGACCTGCTGTGGCACAACACCACGTGGTTCAGCGCCGCCGAGGACGCCGCCGGGACGCCGGAGCGCTACGACTGGGACGCGATGTTCGCGACCCTCCGCCCGCTCGTCCAGGGCGCCGACCTCGCGATCTGCCACACGGAGCTGCCCTTCGCCCTCCCCGGCGCGGAGCCGGAGTCCTACCCGGTCTTCGCGGCGCCCCGCTCGATCGCCCCGTGGATCGCGAGCATGGGCTGGGACGCGTGCACCACCGCGTCCAACCACAGCTGGGACGGCGGATTCGAGGGGGTCGTGACCACCGCCGACCTCCTCGAGGCCAACGGGGTCGAGCACGTCGGCACGTTCCGGACCCCGCGCGAGCGCGAGCAGCCGGTCGTCCTGACCACCGAGAACGGCGTCCGCGTCGGCCTCGTCGCGGGGACCTACGGCCTCAACGGCTTCGTACCCCCGGCCGACGAGGAGTTCGCGGTCTCCATGGGGGACGCGGACAACCTGCTGGCGCAGGCGCGCGCCGCCCGCGAGGCCGGGGCCGACGTCGTGGTGGTGCACGTGCACTGGGGCTGGGAGTACGTCCACGAGCCGAGCCCCGAGCAGGTCGCGCTCGCCGAGGCGCTGACCGCCTCACCCGACGTCGACGTCGTGCTCGGCGAGCACGCGCACGTCGTCCAGCCGATCACGCGGGTCAACGGCAAGTGGGTGGTCTACGGCATGGGGAACCAGGTCGCGCAGAACGAGGCGACGCGGCCCGCGACCTACGAGGGGATCACCGTCCACCTGGAGTTCACCGAGCGACCCGGGGGCGGCTTCCGGGTCAGCCGCGCGGCGTACGTGCCGACGCAGTGGAACCACTACTCCCCCGGCAACCCGATCCGGATCGTCCCCGCGGTCGGCGACCGGCTCGCCTCGATCCGCCGGGCCGTCGACCTGCTCGGAGGCAACCGCGGACTGCGCGAGGACCGCGCGGCGTCGTAGCCGATCGCCCGGACGCCGGAGCCGGGCCGCCCCCCGGGCCCGGTCCCGGCGTCGTCGCCCGCGGGTCAGAAGCGGGCGAACGGCTTCGGCGTCGCGTAGCCGAAGGTGTCACCGGCGCTGAACGCGTCGACCCCGAAGGTCGAGTTCAGCGCCCCGGCAGCGGTGCCGGTCAGCGTGAGCTTCACCAGCCCGAGCGACGGGCGGTCGGTGAGGCGGATCTTGAACAGGTCGACCCGCCCGACGTCGCCGACCGAGCCCGCGACCTCGCCGCTCACGCGTCCCCGGCCGAGGTCGATGTAGAAGCTCGAGAGCGAGATCGTGGCCGATCCCGCGCTCAGGCTGACGCCTCCGGAGTGCTTGATCCGCAGGCTCGACAGCGAGTAGCCGGTGATCGGGAACTGGGTCGCGAGGGTGTCGCGGAAGGCGAAGGCCTTCGCTCCCCCGATCGGCGCGGGGGTGATGCCGGCCGAGCCGATGAGCGCGTAGACGTCGGGGTCGACGACCACCTGGGTGTAGCCCGACGACCACGACCGGGTGGCCCCGCTCGGTGCGCCGTGCGCCGACGCGGGCGCCACCGCCGTGCCGACGAGTGCGAGTGCCGTCCCCACCACCAGCGCGATCGCCGTGAGTGTCCTCCTCATGACCTGCTCCTCCCAAGACGTGACCGGTATCTCCGGTCGTTCAGGAGTTGTTCGGCGCCGGACGCGGTCCGGATCGGTCCGGATCGCTGCGACGTCAGGCCCGCACGCGCGGGCCGAGCGAGGCCCGGTGGTCGAAGACCATCCGGTGTCGCTCCCGCGTCGCCTCGACGAGCGCGGCGTCGAGGTCGGCGACCGCCACACCCTCCTCCTCGCCGAGCCGGGCGAGCGGCCGCCCCTCGGGGTCGTAGACGGCCGAGCCGCCGATGAAGGAGGACGAGCCGCAGCGGCCGGTCAATCCGGAGAACACGACGTACATGCCGTTCTCGACCGCCCGCGCGGCGTAGTAGAGGTCGCGGCGGTGCTCGCCGCCCGGGAAGTACGCCGCCGAGCTCAGGTAGCCCACGGCCCCGTCGAGCGCGGCCGCCTGGGCGTGCTCGGGGAAGCAGCCGTCGTAGCAGATCGACAGCCCCAGCTCGAGGCCGTCGACGGTGATCGAGGTGCCGTGGCCGCCGACCGTGAAGTGGTCGCGCTCGAGGCCGTCGAGGAACTGCTTGTCGTACGGCGCCGTGGTGCTGCCGTCGGGCCGCACGACGACCTGCGACAACCGCCGGTGCTCGCCGCGCTCGAGCGCGGTGCCGACCACGACCACGACGTCACCCGCGACGGCGGCCGCGCGCAGCGGGTCCAGCCACGCCTCGTCCAGCCGGTCGGCCGAGGGCAGCGGGCCGCGGAACGCGGCGACGTCGTAGCCGGTCAGGAAGGCCTCGGGCAGCACCAGCACCCGGACGCCCTCGTCGGCCGCGCGAGCCGTCAGCCGCGCCGCGGTCGCGGCGTTCGCGAGCCGGTCGCCGGCGATCGAGACGGCCTGCCCGGCCCCGACCTTCACTCGACGACGACCTCGACGCGCTGGAACTCCTTGAGCTCGGTGTAGCCGGTGGTGGCCATCGAGCGGCGCAGGGCACCCATGAGGTTCATCGTGCCGTCGGCGACGCGGGAAGGGCCGAAGAGGATCTCCTCGATCGTGCCGACGGTCTCGAACTGCACGCGCTGGCCGCGCGGGAGGTCGTGGTGGTGCGCCTCGGTGCCCCAGTGGAAGCCGCGCCCGGGAGCGTCGGTCGCACGGGCGAAGGGCGAGCCCACCATGACGGCGTCGGCGCCGCAGGCGATGGCCTTGGCGATGTCGCCGGACTTGCCGATGGAGCCGTCGGCGATGACGTGGACGTAGCGGCCGCCCGACTCGTCGAGGTAGTCG
>JAEZKN010000329.1 GCA_023415395.1 Actinomycetes bacterium | reverse complement strand
GTGGTGGCGGCGGCTACCACGGCGGCGGCGGAGGTGCGGGGGGCGCGGTCTGCGGCCTCGACAGCACCGCGGGCGCCGGCGGGGGCGGCGCCGGATCCAGCTTCGTCGACGACGCCGCCGTCCGGTCGTCGATCAGCACCGACGTCGACGGCGAGCCGCAGGTGCGGCTGGTCGCCGCCTCGTCGACCACGACCACCCTGAGCTGCGCCCCGGACGCGACCGTCGGTGTGGCGATCACGTGCGCTGCGACGGTCGAGGGCGAGGGTGGAGAGCAGGACGTCCCGACCGGCACGGTCGCCTTCTCCTCGAGCGGCGCCGGCACGTTCGGGTCACCGACCTGCACGCTCGTCGACGGCTCGTGCTCGACGAGCTTCACCCCGACAGGGGACGCAGGAGGATCCGAGACGATCTCGGCGGCCTACGACGGCGACGCCACGCACAACCCCGGACCGATCGCCACCGCCGGCGTGACGATCGCCAAGCGCGGCAGTGCCGTCAGCGCCACCTGCCCGTCTGCCATGGTCGGACGGCCCACCACGTGCGTCGCCACCGTGACCGACACCGAAGCCGGGGTCCAGAGCGTCCCGACGGGCGTCGTCACCTGGTCCGGCGGCGGCTTCGCCGGCGCGACGTGCACGCTCACGTCCGGTCGTTGCTCGGCCACGGTCACGCCCACCTCGGTCCAGACCGCGGTGCTCTCGCTCGACTACTCCGGGGACGCGATCCACGAGGGGAGCACCGGCGGCGGCTCGCTCGCGGTGGCGCAGGGCGAGGGCGCGATCAGCATCAGCAACCTGCCCGTCGACGCCCGGGTCGGCGGCGGCTTCACCCCCGCGTTCACCCAGACCGGCGACGGCACGCCGAGCGTGACCTCGCGTACGCCTGCCACGTGCACGGTGGCGGCAGCAGGCACCGTCGACCACGTGGGAGCCGGCAGCTGCGAGCTGCAGGTGAGCGCCACGGCCACGACCGACTACACGGCTGCGACCGCCGTCCAGAGCTTCGCCATCCGCAGGAACCCGGCCACCGTCGCCATCGAGGACCTTCCCGCGATCGCGCCGGTCGGCAGCACCGCGACCGTCACGTTCGACCAGGTCGGCGACGGCACTCCCGAGGTCGTGTCGCTGACCTCCGGCGTCTGCATCGCGTACGCCGACACCGTGCTCTTCCACGCCGCTGGACGGTGTGAGCTGCGGGCGATGGTGCCGGCGACCACCCGCTACGACGCCGCGACGGGCCCGACGCAGACGGTGGTCGTGGGGGACGCGCCGGTCGTCTCCCAGCAGCCGGTGGACCGGGCCGTGACCGTCCGGGAGACCGCGACGTTCGTCGCCGGCGTGACGAGCGCGCTGCCGGTCACCGTGCAGTGGCAGGTGTCGACCGACGCGGGCGAGCACTGGAGCGACGTCGCGTCGGCGACCGATCCGACGCTCGCCGTCACCGCGTCGGTCGACCAGGACGGCCACCGCTACCGCGCGGTCTTCACCAATGCGGCCGGCCGGACGACCAGCGCAGCGGCGACGTTGACCGTCACGAGGATCCCGCTGACGGTCACCGCCTCGTCGGGGACGATGACGTACGGCGGGACGCACCCGTCGGTCGTGCCGCGGTACGCCGGGCTCGTGGGAGCCGACACCGTCGACACGGTGGTGCTCGAGCGGCCGCGCTGCTCGAGCGGCGCCGGGTCGTCCTCGCCGGTGGGCAGCTACGCCACCTGGTGCACGGGCGGCTCCTTCGCGCCCGACTACGCCGTGACCTACCGCAGTGGGGACGTCAGCGTGACCCCCGCGACGCTGACCGTGACCGTGGAGCCCGCCACCCGGGTCTACGGTGCCGAGAACCCGGCGTTCACCTACACCGTCGCCGGACTCGTCAACGGCGACAGTCCGGCGATCGTCGCGGGCGCGCCGACCCTCACGACCGCGGCCGACCGGGAGTCGAGCACGGGGCGCTACCCGATCGTCGCCGGCGTGGGAACGCTGGCTGCCCCGAACTACACCTTCGCGGTCGCCGACGGCGTGCTCGACGTCGTGCCCGCGCTGTTGACCGTGACCGCCTCCGACGAGTCCCAGGTCTACGGACAGTCACCTCCGCGGGTGACGCCGCACTACGCCGGGTTCGTCGCGGGCGACAGCGCCGCATCGCTCGCAAGCCCGGCCACCTGCGTGGCCGGCACCTCCACGACGACGGACACCGGCACCTACGCCACGACCTGCTCCGGCGCCGAGCACGCAGACTACGAGATCCAGTACGCGCCGGGGACGGTCACCGTGACGCCGGCGCCGCAGACGATCGTGTCGACCACCGTCGTGCCGCGGCACCCGGCCACGGGGACGACCCTGCGGCTCTCCGCGACGCCCGGCGCGTCCGGCACCCCCGTGACCCACGCGGTGGACTCGAGGTCGGACGCCGGGGCCTGCCGCCTCCAGGGGATCCGTGCGGTACGGCTGACCGGGGTCGGGACCTGCGTCGTCGCCCTCACCCAGCAGGCGTCGCGCAACCACCAGGCCGCCACGACGCGGGTGCGCATCGTGGTGGACACCGCCGCGCCCGCGTGGCGGTCGCCGAAGCGGCTCGCGAAGGCCCGTGTCGGCAGCAGGTACGCCGTCGGGCTGGTGCTCAGCGGCACCCCGGAGGCCACGGTCCGGCTCGCGGAGGGCGTGCTGCCGCCCGGCATCGCGCTCCACAACGGTTCGGCGCGGCTGGTCGGACGCCCCGAGCGGGCCGGGCGGTTCACGTTCGTGCTGCGCGCGACCAACCGGGGCGGCAGCACGACGCGAACCTTCGTGGTGCGCGTCGCGCGGGCCGGGCGGTGACGGATCGGCCCGCCCGCGCCCTAGGCTGACGCCGTGGACCTGGAGCAGGAGGGTGACCGGCTCCTGGAGTTCGCCCGCGCGTCGGTCCACCCCGACGGCGGCTTCGCCTGGCTCTCCGAGGACGGCCGGCCGGAGCTGGACCGGCCGGTGGAGCTGTGGATCTCCTGCCGGATGACGCACGTCTTCGCCCTGGCGCACCTCCTGGGCCGGCCGTACGCCGCCGACCTGGTCGACCACGGCGTCGCGTCGTTGCGCGGGCGGCTGCGCGACCACGAGCACGGCGGCTGGGGGGCGGCGGTGGACGGCGACGGGCCGGTGACGCGGGCCAAGACGGCGTACGAGCACGCGTTCGTGGTGCTCGCGGCCTCCTCGGCGGTGACCGCCGGACGCCCGGGGGCCGAGGCCCTGCTCGCCGACGCGCTCGACGTGCTGGACCGGCGCTTCTGGGACGAGGACGCGGGGATGGTCGTCGAGGAGTGGGACGAGTCCTGGACCACGCTGGACGGCTACCGCGGCGTCAACGCCAACATGCACACGGTCGAGGCGCTGCTCGCGGTCGGCGACCTTGCGCGGGCCGAGCGCGTCGTGACGCGGGTGGTGCATGACCTCGCGCGGACGCACCACTGGCGGATCCCCGAGCACTTCGACGCCGGCTGGGAGCCGCTCCCGGACTACCACCGCGACCAGCCGGCGCACCCGTTCCGGCCCTACGGCGCGACCGTCGGCCACTGGTTCGAGTGGAGCCGGCTGACGCTGTCGCTGCGCGCGGCGCTCGGCGACGACGCGCCGACGTGGATGCTCGCCGACGCGCGGTCGCTCTTCGACGCCGGCGTGCGCGAGGGCTGGGCGGTCGACGGGGCCGAGGGGTTCGTCTACACGGTCGACTGGGACGGCGCGCCGGTCGTGCGCCAGCGGATGCACTGGGTGGTGACCGAGGCCCTGGCCGCCGCGGCCACCCTGCACCAGGTCACCGGCGACCCGATGTACGCCGTGTGCCACGAGCACTGGTGGGCGTACGCCGAACGCCACCTGGTCGACCGCGACCACGGCTCGTGGCACCACGAGCTCGACCCTCGCAACCGCCCGGCCGCCGGGACGTGGGCCGGGAAGCCGGACGTCTACCACGCCTTCCAGGCCACGCTCGCGCCGCGGCTGCCGGTGTGGCCGCCGTTCGCGCGGGCGCTCAGCGACCGCAACGAGGCCGGAAGTCCGGGTCGGCCGGGCCGGGGCGACCCAGCGCGTTGAGCACCCACTGGAGCGAGGTCGGGCTGCCGGCCACGAAGCCGTGCTCGGCGAGGTCGCCGGGGCAGGAGTCCTGGATGGTGACGTTGGTGGTCCGCGGTCCCTCGGCGAGGTAGCCGGAGGTGTGGGGCACCACGATCTCGTCGTACCGCGTGGTGATCTGGGTGTAGCTCACCCGGCCCGGGGTCTCGTCCCCCGCGTTGAGCTCGGCGAGGAACGCCGAGCCGGCGGCCTGCTGGCGGCACGCCGTGCACAGCCAGCCCAGGCCGGGTCCCGGCCCCGCGCCGATGAGCGCGGTGCCGTGGTTGGACGGCGCGAGCCCGATGAGGTCGTCGACGTGGGCGTCGCCCCCGAGGAACTTGATGTAGTAGCGCGGCATCATGCCGCCCTGGGAGTGACCCACCAACGAGACGCGCGCAGCGCCGGTCGCGTCGAGGACCGTGGCGACGTAGCGCTTCAGCTGGCGGGCCGACGCGGCGATGTCGCCGGTGCCCCGGTTGCCGTAGTCGAGGGAGAAGACGCAGTAGCCGGCCGCGGCCATCGTCCGCGACAGGTTCTCCAGCAGGCTCCGGCGGTCACCGAAGGTGCCGTGCACGACGACGACCGGCGTCGGCCGCTGCGCGCTCGGCTCGCAGGCCCAGTCGTTGGCGCCGGGCGGGTCCCCGAGCGGCGAGGTCGGCAGCGGCAGGGGGTCGGCGCCGGCCGGGGCGGCCGGGCCCACCAGCGCGACCATCGAGACGGCGATCGAGACGGCGAACGAGACGGCGAGGGCTCCGAGGACGCGGCGCATGCCCGCTCAACGAGCCGACGTGAGCGCGGTCACGCCCCCTTGGGCTTCTTGCAGATGACCGTGTCGGAGGGGATGTAGGTCGTGTGGAACTTCTCGGTCTTCACGACCTCGTCGGACCCCGGCTTGCGGAAGACCCGGGTGACGTCGACGTCGAAGCCGGCGTAGCCGCTGTTGGGGTAGCAGTCCGGCGTGGTCAGCGTGCGCGTCGCGGGCTGCCGGTAGTTGTAGCGGTCCGAGGTCGTGGTGCTGATGTCCCAGTGCTTCGTGGAGTACATCGACACGGTCACGACGCCCTGCGAGGACGGCGTGCTGGGCTGCACCTTGGCCGAGATGAGGACGCCGTACGGCGTGTCGTTCTCGAACCGCAGGTCGACCGCGCCCCAGGCGACCGTCGCCTCGCGGCCCACCGGGTAGCGGTCGATGTAGAAGGAGTGCGGCTTGTGCTCGATGTCCTTGAGTCCGGCGAAGAAGGCCGCGTTGAACGTCGTGGTCGCCATCTGCGAGACGCCACCGCCGAGGTCCTGCTTGAAGATGCCGTCGCTGATGATGGTGCCCTCGGTGAAGCCGTTCTCGACCGTCCGCTCTCCCACGATGTCGTTGAGGGAGAAGACCTCGCCGGGCTTGAGCACGGTGCCGTCGACCAGCTCGGCGGCGCGACCGATGTTGACGTTGCGGTACTCCGCGTAGGGGTAGTAGGTCGTGAACGTGGACACGCGCTCCTTGATCTTGAGCGCGCGGGCGTCGGCGGTGGTGAACTCCGGCTCCGCGACGGTGGCGTCGACCTCCATCTCCCGGTCGTCGCCGTCGCGGGTGACCAGCTCGAGGAACGCGCTGCTGACGTCCTCCGGGTCGTAGGTGACGCCGGGCTTGGCGGGCACGACCTTCGGCTTGCCGTCCACGAGCGCCACCGTCGCGTCGACCGGGGCGTCCTCGTCGCTGACACCGGCGTCGACCAGGCCGACCAGCACCATCTCCTTCAGGGCCGGCACCAGTGCGCCGCCCTCGGGCCTCATGCCCAGCGCGGCCGAGAACTCCTCGGGCTGCAGCTGCACCGGCGAGTCGCCGAAGACCAGGGTCACGGGGCCGGACATCGCGGGGTTCGCGAACATCTCGAGCGCCTCCTCGACGGCCGCCTCGCCGATCTCCGGCTGGACCGGGACGCTCTCCAGCTCCATGGTCGGGTCGTCGGAGAGGTAGGCGTCCTGCAGGGCGGCGTACGCCGCCTCGGGGTCGAAGGTCTCCCCTGCCCGCGGGTCCACCACGACGATCTCGCCGTCGCGGAAGCGGATGCCGCCGTTGCGCGCGGGGGTCCCGGCGTCCTCGCTCAGCGCGTCGAGCGCGCCGTCGGCCTCGATGACCGCGTCGAGGTCGTCCCCGCCGGTCCAGTAGTCCCAGAGCCGGCCCGGGTCCCAGCTCTGCTCGCCACCCGCGGCGGCCACCGAGGCCGCGTAGTCGACCGCGAGGCCGACCTCGTCCGGGACGAGGCGCACCGTCTCACCGTCGTGGGTGACGGTGATCGCGCGGTCCTCGCGGTCGGCCAGGCCGGCGCGGAGCGCCTTCTCGGCGTCCTCGGCGTTGCGGCCGCCGATGTCGACGCCGGCGACCGTGGTGCTCCGGGGGACCTTGTCGCCGGCGGCGAGGTACGCCGCCACGTAGAGGCCGCCGCAGAGCAGGACAAGGCCGAGCACCGTGAGCAGGACGACCTTGCCGCCCTTGTTCTCCCCCTGGGTCACGCGCCTCATCCTAGGTAACGCGGCGTGGCAGCGTGGCCAGTGCTCCGACCAGCAGGACGAAACCGAAGGCCAGCAGGCCGTAGCCCTGCCAGTCCGTGCTGATCAGGTAGTCCCCCTCGGACCGGGGCACGGCGAGCCAACCGACGAGGGCGGCGAACCCGGCCACGAAGGCCAGCCGCGACCACCAGCCCGGCGGCAGGGCGACGACGGCAGCGAGCCCGGCGGCGACGACGAGCACGAAGCCCCACCAGAGCTCGTGCAGCCCCACGGCCGCGACGCCCGTGACCGCGCCGGCGGCCAGCAGCCCGACGGCCGCGGGGAGGTGCCTCACTCGAGCCCGGCGAAGAGGTCGGTCTCGAGCCCGTCCTCGCCCAGCGGGCCGCGCTGCCCCTTGGCGATGCGGTAGAACTCGGTGCCCCAGACCACGTTGCCCTGGTTGTTCGACAGCGCGAAGAAGGGGCCGTCGGTGGTGATCTGGGTGGCGTGGGCGCGCATCGCCTCGAGCTTGCGCTCGACGTAGTCGGTCGCGTCGACGGCGGCCGCGAGGTCCTCGTCGGCGGTCATGAAGGGCGGCAGGGGGCCGTCGGGGTCCATGCCCTCGAAGCTGGTGGTGTCGCCGGCGTCGCGCAGCGCCCGCAGGCCGGCGCGCATCCGGCTCTCCGACATCGCGCCCCAGTAGATCTTGGCGATGTCCCACGGCTCGCCCAGGTCCTTGCGGTAGGACGGCACGGCGGCCAGCGCGGCGCCGTACGTCGCGACGCGGTGGGCCTGGACGTGGTCGGGGTGGCCGTAGCCGCCGAACTGGTCGTAGGTCACCAGCACCTGCGGCCGCACCTCGCGGATGATCGCGACGAGGTGGTCGGCGGCCTCGGTGAGGTCGGCGTTCCAGAAGGCGTTGGGGTGCTTCGCCAGCACCTCGGGGTCGCCGACGGCGTGACCGTCCTCGTGCCAGGCCATGCCGGAGTCGCGGTAGGTGCCGAAGCCGCCCAGGAACCGGTGGGCGGTGACGCCGAGCTCCTTCATCGCCGCGGCGAGCTCCTCGCGGCGGTGCTCGCCGAGCCGGTCGTCGCGGTCGGCGGCGAGGTGCTCGAGCCCGGGCACCAGGATCTCGCCCATCTCGCCGGCCGTGCAGGTCACCAGGGTGACGCCGCGGCCCTCGGCGGCGTACTTCGCCATCGTGGCGCCCTGCCCGATCGACTCGTCATCGGGGTGCGCGTGCACGAGCAGGAGGCGCTGGTCGGGGGTCTGGTCGGTCACAGAGCGATCCTAGGGAAGCGTCGACAGCGAGGACGCAGTCGGAACACCGACCGGTCGCCACTTCTTCCTGTGGAGAGCAGGATGCGCCGGCCGGGCCGACCGACGACGGTGGAGCGATGGACGTCGCGGAGGTGCTCGACGCGCTGGGCGGGGTCGCGACCCGCGCTGCGCTGGTGGCCGCCTGCTCGCGCGCGGAGGTCGACCGAGCACTGCGGCGCGGTGACGTCGCCGCGGTGGGCCACGGCCGCTACGCCTCCCCCACGGTCGACGTGGCCCGGAAGCGAGCCCACGCGCTGTCCGGCGTGCTCAGCCACACCAGCGCAGCCCTGCACCACGGGTGGGCGGTCAAGACGGTGCCGGCGCAGCCGCACGTGACCGTGCCGCGACGACGGAAGGTCTCGCCCGCGCGTCGGCGCGGCGTGGTGCTCCACTACCGCGACCTGACGGACGACGAGATCGTCGGCGCGATCGCCACGAGCCCGGTGGCCACGCTGGTCGACTGCCTGCGGTCGCTCCCCTTCGACGAGGCCCTGGCCGTCGCCGACTCGGCGCTGCGGGTCGGCGAGCGGAGCGCGCTGCGACAGGCGGTGGCCGCGGTGCACGGACCGGGCCGCGCGCAGGCGCGCCGGATCGGCCGGACGGCCACCGACGACGCGGCGAACCCGTTCGAGTCCGTGCTCCGGGCGATCGCGCTCGACGTGCCCGGACTGTCGGTCGTGCCGCAAGGACTGATCACCTCGACCACGCCGTGGTGCCGGCCCGACCTGGTCGACCGCGACCTGCGCATCGTGATCGAGGCGGACTCCTTCGCCTGGCACGGCGACCGGCAGGCACTCGCGCGCGACGCCCGTCGCTACAACCTGCTGGTGGCGGACGGCTGGATCGTGCTGCGGTTCAGCTGGGAGGACGTGATGTTCGACCCCGCCTACGTCCGCCGGGTGCTGGTCGACGTCGTCGCCCTCGTAGGTCGACGGGCAGA
>JAEZKN010000292.1 GCA_023415395.1 Actinomycetes bacterium | reverse complement strand
CGATCATCCACATATCCACGGGTTCTGGTGATCGTCTTTTGACGTGGCCGTTTAGCAGCTAAACACGCGACCTCAGCGGTCAAAATCCCGATACTTCACGCCCTGGGTCAAATCATGGCTTGGCCCATCCTCCGACTTCTCAACCAAGCCGACATTTCCGTGCGGGTAGCGTATCTCCACCGACTGGCCCGGCACTGCGACCTGAGCGTTAACAAGGGAGCCGCGGCTGTCCAGGATCATTTCTCCGCCACGATCCGCCAGCTCTTGGAGGATGTATCGCTCGGTGGCCCCTCCGATCGTGCCTTCGTATGTCTGGCCCTGAAGGGCCATGTTGGGCTGGGTGCCGTCTGCGAGTATGCCTCTGGCTAGGTCAAGCGCGAACTCGCGGTCAAGATCGCGCAGGCCCGAAAGGATCAAAGACGCCATGCGGCTCGAATCACCCTCGTATGCTTCGATTGAAGCGCGGGTCATCGCCGCCCGGTCGATCCCTTGCCAGTCGATACCATATCCAGCGTCGCGCGCCAGCTGGCCGATGAACTCACGAATACTCCTCCCGTTTCCTTCTCTGAACGGATGAAGCACGTTCAACTCGCCTACGTAATGGCCGGCCCTACTGCTGAATCGCTCGGGCGAAAGTCCCTGCAGACGCTGGTCACGCGCGAGCGGACGCGTGATCTGAGGGGCATAGCTTGCGATCTGCTGATAGCTCGCGAAGCGAGTTGTGCCCTTCGAAATATCAACGGTCCGAAGCGTGCCCGCCCAGTCGTAGACGTCTCCGAAGAGCCGCCTATGGATTTCCTGGAGGTGTACCAGGTCAAAATCGCCGCGTACAGGGGAAACGGCAAGCTCATAGGCGCGCACCGCTGCGAAGGTTGCTTCCACCTTGTCCAGCTCGGCTTGGTCAGTGATGCCAAGTCGGTTACGCAGGACGCCACTATCGGGGTCTAAGTATGGATCCTCGGTGCTGGCTTCGACGGGGTACTTGGCCATGGGCGTGGCAATTTGGCCGCTTGAGAGGCCGCCGTTGCTATCGGTGGGTAGAAGACGGCGTACGGAATTCGCCGGCGGCAACGCGGGAGCGCAGCGTATTGACGACATCCGATACGCTCGAGGTGCCCTCAGCTACGCGATCAAGTTCCGCTATGGTCCTAGAATCGGGTTCCAGCCCTTCGAGACGTTGGCTGGCGACCGCGTTCACGACGGCGCGGCGGCGTTCCTTCAGGTCGTAGGCAGTGGTCACTTCGTGTCTCCAATGAGGTCTACATTTTACCCGAGACGCGCATAAAGAAGCGGCCCCTCGAGGCGGTCACCGTCGTCTAAATCGGGACAGCTTTGACAGCAGCGCCAGGCCATAAAGCAGTGATGCGGCAACCAGCGCGAAAGTTGGATTGCCCATCGTGCCGTGGAGGTGGTTTGCGACAGCGCCCTCCCCTGTAAGCCCGACCAGATCAATGTACCAACTGGCCGTAGGACCGATCAGGGGTCGGCCCAGCAAGCATCAGAGCGAACTACTTCCCTGCGATGAGCGCGACAAGGTGCGCGCCGGTTAATACGCCCGCCGCAAAGAGGCTGGTTCTCGCGGTCAGACTAGAAATTGTTCCCGACTGACGCCGGCGCGCTCGGCCGCGACCAGCCAGCGGGGTGCGCGTCCACGTCCACTCCAAGTGTCGCCGGACTCGGGATGCCGGTACTTCGGTGCCACAACGCTACGAGAGTCCCCTTTGCCCTGGGCCGTCTTTCGCTGACGCCGCACGGACTTTTTCTGTGCGTATTCGGCTTGAATGTCTTCCGGTGAAATTTGGAAGTCGCGCATCTGTCGGATAATGTTCTGTAGGGCCGCTGCCCGGCCATTCAGGCGCAGATTCTCAGCTCGACGCTGGAGTGCCTGAATCTGGGCATTGATCTTCGCGAGAGCGCTTTCCATCGGTGATTCCTCTTTCGGTGTGTTTAGCGGCTGAACAATCGGTTAGGCGTCGCAGAGCGCCGGACGCCACAACGCGACGAGTGCCTTGAACTGTCCATGAATCTCGGTCCCCAAGATTTCGGGATAGGCTCGCGTTTGTCGTATCAGACCGATCACCAGCAGCATGTCGTCGGCAATCTCGGCATCGATGCTCCAAAATTCCGCCAAGTCGAAACCGCCGCAGCTAGTCGCGTTCCACCAAGAGAGTAAGAAATTCGCCACTCGGCGGCTTTGGCTAGTATCGCTCATTGCGATGTTGACTAGGCGTGCCAGGGCGTCAGTCCCCTTCTTCCGAAGGGCAGGATTGGCGGCATCCTTTCGATCCTGCTCGAGCCGTTCCCGGTAGCGTTGAAACTCGGCCTTTGCATCTGCAGAGATCTCGCTGGCAGCCGCAGCAAGGCCGCGGCTGGTTCGCTCAGCCGCAACTTCGCTGCTGGGCTCCGAGGCGTCATTGGCGGGGGAGTCGTCGACATCGGATGGTTGGTCAGGAGTGGCACGCGAAACACCCTTGGCTTCTCCTGCTTTGCGAATCGCCTTCAACGCAGACCGCGTCGGCGTCGCCTCGGGCGCGCGCAACAGATCTGCCACGGCCTGCGGATCTTCTCGATGAGCGACGGCCAGTTCGTTGGCGAGTGTCACATCAGTGACCTTCCCCGCCGCAACAGCTTCGGCGACCGGCTCGGGCAACGAGTGCATCGCCGCGTGTTGGCTGACCCACGCCTTCGATTTACCAAGAGCGCGCGCCAGTTCTGCCTGGCTCATGCCTAGCGCAACCTTGTGGGCGATGAAGTCAGCGATCTCGCGTGCAGTATGGTTCTCGCGCTGGACGTTCTCAACGACTTGGTCGATGTCATCGAAATCGGGGTCCTCGAATGCCGGAACCTGCCGCATGCCAAACACCTTGGCCGCCCGAAAGCGCCGGTGACCATGGTTGATAATGAAGTGCCCAGAATCTTGGGGGGCGGACGCAGCGAGATCGGTGACTTCATCCCTCGCTTCCCCTGAGCCTCCCGCCTGGCGTAGGACGCGGAAAGCTCTTCGATACTCTCCGTGCTAAATCCGGGGTTATCTTCCCAGCGGCGATTGGCTTTGTCTTCATGGATGATGTCCACGTCGTACAGCTTAGGTTCGCCTGCGTTGCCTTCCGGCCCTTCCAGCATGGCCGCCAGGTCGCCCAAGCCCGCCAGGTCCAGGCCGCCGGCATCGCCTTGTTTAGCAGCTGAGCTCATTTCGCAACTCCCATCGTTTGAAGGACGTGATTGCCAAGCGCACGCATCTCCGCGCCCGCAGCTCGCGCGGTCGTCTTTTTGCTCTTCCAGACGGGTTCACCCGCCGCCAGTGCCTCTGCAACGCTGGTGCGCAGGCCCACCACCACGGGGGCCAGAAGCTTGCCGTGTGCGGCTTGCACCTCGGCTAGATGTTTGACCTGGCGCGGATTACGTCGGTCTACCCGGTTCGGCACGATGCCAAGGAAATGCAGCTTGGGGTTGTGCTGCTTGGCGCCGACTATCACGCGCATCATGTCCTTGATGCCCTCGATGCTGTAGTCCTCCATCTCGACCGGACTGATCACGGCATCCGCGCTGCGAAGCGCAGTAATGGTGGCGATCCCGATGCTGGCGGGAGTATCGATCACGCAGAGATCGAAGCCTCGCTTTTCAAATTCGCGCAGATTTACCGGGAAATTTCGAAGCGCCCGTTCGAGTGGCATGTAGATGACATTGGCCAAAAGACGATCCGCGTGCAGTAGGGAGATCGGGCCGGTGGCTTCAGGTATGACCGCCACCTCGTCAAGAAATAGCGCGCTCGCCGGCACCTCCAGGCGGTGCTGGCGCATCGTCTTGGAGAGATTCCCTGTGTCCAAATCGACCACGAGCGTTTTGAGCCCTTGTTCAGCGGCGTGAAATGCGATGTGGACGGCATCAGCAGTTTTGCCGACACCACCTTTGTTCTGTGCAATCACAACAGTTCTCATGTATGCCATTCTTCTATCTTTGTGAGGTACGGATGCACAGCAGCCAACGCGAGACTCCGTGTTTAGCTGCTAAACACCGAAGATCATCGGCAGTCCCCTACGGTTTCTTTGCGGGGACAGCGGAAGTTTGATTGGATCCGTCGCATGCGACGTCTATGGCAGCGAAGTAGTCAGCCAGGGCCTGAACCGTCTGGACTCCTGGATTCTTCACCTCGCCGTAGCGGATTTTGCGCAGGTTGCTCAGCGACACGCGCGTCGCGTCGGCGACCACCTGGAGTTCGTTGTACGGGACGGCTCGGAGGCGGGCCAACATCCGGTCAAAAAATTGAAGTTCGCTCATGCAGGCGATTCTAACCCGTATTTGGGTTATTTCAACCCACATATATGCACGCCGGCGCGGCATAGTTCTGTATGGCAAAAAAAGCTACAGAACTCGTCGGCACGAACGTCGATCAGCTTATGCGTAGGGCTGGTCTATCTAATGCCGCTCTTGAGAAGAAGACGAACGGCCGCCTGACGCGGTCGACGGTTGACCGCGTGCGTCGCGCGCAGGGAAGCGCAGGAGTGGAAAGCGTTGCGGATATCGCACGGGCTTTCGGTTTGGACCTTTGGCAATTGATTGTCGAGGACTTGGATCCGGCACATCTGCCGTCGTTAACGACGGGCCCCGTGGCAGGAACCTTGTCCCTATCACAGGAAGAACAAACGTTGTTGGAGTGCTTCCGC
>JAEZKN010000005.1 GCA_023415395.1 Actinomycetes bacterium | reverse complement strand
CGGCTACTCGACCGACGAGCTCTTCGGTGGTCGAGTAGCGAGCGCCAGCGAGCGTATCGAGGCCACACGCGGGCGTGGGAGTCTCGATACGCCGTCGCTCGTCTCGACCGGCGATTTCTTCGGTGGTCGAGTAGCGAGCGCCAGCGAGCGTATCGAGGCCATACGCGGGGGTGGGAGTCTCGATACGCCGTCGCTCGTCCCTCGCGACGGCTACTCGACCGACGAGGGGCGAGGCCTACTTCTCCGCGGACATCGTCCGGGCGAAGTCGACGAGGGTGGCGACGGCGACGCCGGTGCCGCCGGGGGTGACGTGGCCCCAGGCGCCGCCGGAGTTGAACGACGGGCCGGCGATGTCGAGGTGGGCCCAGGGCAGGCCGGCGGTGAACTCGCGGAGGAACGCCGCGGCGAAGAGGCCGCCGCCCCAGCGCACCCAGTCGTGCTGGGCCAGGTCGGCGATCTTGCTGCTGTGGATCCGCTCGGTCATCTGCTCGGGGATCGGCATCGGCCACATCTCCTCGCCGGCGGCCTCCGCGGCCGCCAGCACCGCGGCGACGACCTCCTCGGAGCCCATGACGCCGGCGACCCGGTCACCGAGCGCGACGACCATGTGGCCGGTGAGCGTCGCGACGTCGAGGACGACGTCGGGCTTCTGCTCGGTGGCGCGGACCAGGGCGTCGGCCAGGACCAGGCGCCCCTCGGCGTCGGTGTTGGAGACCTCGACGGTCGTCCCGCCGTACTGCGTCAGCACGTCGCCGGGCCGGATCGAGGTGCCCGACACCATGTTCTCGGCCATCGGCGCGTACGCCGTGACCTTGATCGGCAGCCCCAGCGCGGCGATGGCGTACGTCGCCTGCACGACTGCGGCGGCGCCGGCCATGTCCGACTTCATCTCGTTCATGCTCGCCGCCGGCTTGATGGTCAGGCCGCCGGAGTCGAAGGTGATGCCCTTGCCGACCAGGGCCAGGTGCTTGGTCGCGCCCTTGGGGGCGTAGCGCAGCTCGACCAGGCGCGGCGGTGCGGACGAGCCGCCGCCGACGCCGAGGATGCCGCCGCACCCGAGCCGCTCGAGCTCGACCTCATCGAGGACGGTGATGGCGACCTTCGGCGCACCGCGGCCCTTCGTGAGCTCCTGGGTGGCAGCCGCGACGGTGTCGGCGAACTTGGGCGGGGTCAGGTCGCCCGGCGGCGTGTTCACCCAGTCGCGGGTGCCGGCGACCGCACGGGTCACCACGCGCGCCTCCTCGAACGCCGCGACGACGTCCTTCTTGCGCGCGGCCGGGGAGAGGACGACGACCTCGCCGGGGGCCTCGGACTTCGACTCCTTCTTGTAGGCCGTGAACGTGTAGGCGCCGAGCTCGTGGCCCTCGGTCACCGCACGCACGAGCTCGGGGGAGTCGGCCGGCAGGGCCAGGGCGACGGACGCCGCGTTGGGGACCGAGCGGGCCGCGACGCCGGCCGCGCGGCGTACCGCGACGGGGTCGGCGGTCTTGCCCAGCCCGACGAGCACGAGCAGCGCGGAGGAGATCGTGCCCGACGTCGGCACCTTCACCGACTCGCCCGCCTTGCCGGTCACGCCGAGCGAGGAGAGCAGTGGGCGCAGCTTGCGGCCGTAGGCCTTCGCGACGTCCGCGCCGGCCTCGACCAGCTCCGGCCCGTCGGACGTCTGGAGCACCCCGACGACCACGGCGTCGGACTTGGTCTTGGCGGGGCTGGCGCTGCGCAGGGTGTACGTCGTCACCGGGGCAGGATAGTCGCCAGTGGCTGAGGTAGGTTCCGAGCCATGGCCGAGCTCTTCTTGTCCCCGTTGCACGACCGGCACGAGGCCCTCGGTGCGAAGTTCGCCGAGTTCGGCGGCTGGTCGATGCCGATCGAGTACGCCGCCGGCGTGGTCAAGGAGCACACCGCGGTCCGCGAGTCGGTCGGGATCTTCGACGTCAGCCACCTGGGCAAGGCCACCGTCACCGGCCCCGGCGCCGCCGACTTCGTCAACCGCACGCTCACCAACGACCTGGGCCGGATCGGACCGGGCCGGGCGCAGTACACCCTGTGCTGCGACGACGCGACCGGTGGCGTGGTCGACGACCTGATCGCCTACCTCTACGCCGACGACCACGTCTTCCTCATCCCGAACGCCGCCAACACCGCCGAGGTGGTGCGCCGGCTCCGCGCCGAGGCGCCGGCCGGGGTCGAGGTGACCGACCGCCACCGCGACCTCTTCGTGATCGCCGTGCAGGGGACGCGGTCCGACGAGGTCCTCGACGCCCTGGGCCTGCCGACCGGCCACGACTACATGTCGTTCCTGGAGGCCTCCTTCGAGGGCGAGACCGTCGTCGTGTGCCGCACCGGCTACACCGGCGAGCGCGGCTACGAGCTGGTCGGGCCCGCGGCGGTCGCCGGCGCGGTGTGGGACGCGCTGCTCGCGGCAGGGGAGCAGTACGGCGTCCTGCCCTGCGGCCTCGGCGCCCGCGACACCCTGCGCACCGAGATGGGCTACCCGCTGCACGGCCAGGACATCTCCCTCGACGTCACGCCGAACCAGGCGCGCCTCGGCTGGGCGGTCGGGTGGCAGAAGGACGCGTTCTGGGGCCGTGACGTCCTCACCGCCGAGCGGGCCGAGGGCCCCCAGCGGGTGCTCCGCGGCATCGTCGCCACCGGCCGCGGCATCCCGCGACCGCACATGTCCGTCAGCCTGACCCCCGACGTGCTGCTCGGCGAGGTCACGTCCGGCACCTTCTCGCCCACGCTGCGCAAGGGCATCGGCCTCGCGCTGATCCCCTCCTTCGTCGACCCGGACGCGGAGGTCGGGGTCGACATCCGCGGCCGGCGCGAGATCTTCCAGCTCACCAAGCCGCCGTTCCTCGACCCGTCCGTCCGGGAGTCCTGACATGAACCTGCCCGACCAGCCCACGTTCCGCCCGCCCTCGGCCGTCGACCGGCCGTGGTGGTGGCGCCTCGAGGACGCCGACGGCCGGGAGGTCGAGGTCGCCGGGGACCTGGCCGGTCAGCGCTTCGCCTCCCAGGCCGACGCTGAGTCGTGGGTCGGGGAGACCTTCTCCGACCTCGCGGCCGAGGGCGTCGACGGCGTGACGCTCTTCGAGGGGGAGCGCCAGGTCTACGGGCCGATGTCGCTGCACGCCTGAGGATCCCGGCCTAGCCTGAGGCATGGCCGGGAGTGCTGCCGGGCGCGACGCCGACTTCGCCGCGTACGTCGCGGCGCGCTGGCCCGCCCTGGTGCGCACGGTCGTGCTCCTGGGCTGTCCCCGCAGCCGGGCCGAGGACCTGGTCCTCGACGGGCTGGCCCGCTGCAGCGCCGGGTGGGACAAGGTGCTGCGCACCGCCGACCCCGAGGTGCACGTCCACCGCGCGGTCGTCCAGGCCTGGCGGCACCGGCCGCAGACGTCGAGCGACCGCGCCGATCC
>JAEZKN010000608.1 GCA_023415395.1 Actinomycetes bacterium | reverse complement strand
CCCGCCCCCCCCCCCCCGGGGGGGCGGGGGCCCCCCCTCGAGGGTCGACCTGGTGTCAGTGCTGCGGACCGCGGAGGTGCTCGTCCTCGACCAGGTGGTGGCCGTCGAACTGGTGACCGTCGGCCGCGTGGCCCTCCATGCCGGCCTGGAGCTCGTGCTCGTGGTCGGCGTGGTGGTGGGCTGCCTCGAGCTCGGCGCGGGTCGGCTTCTGCACGTTGTCCGCGTAGTAGAGCGTGCGGAGGCGGTTGCGGAGGCCGGCCAGACGACCGGTGTGCGGAGCGGGTACGCCGTTCTCGTCGACCGGCGGCCGCACGTCGCCGTCCTCGACCGGGTCGCGGTCGCGGGCGGTGAGCGCGTAGGCCTTGGCCTCGGGGAGCGGCAGGTGCTTCTCGGAGTAGCCACCCTCCGGGGAGCGCATGATGATGCCGGTCTCGTAGCCGTGCAGCAGGGTCTCGTTGTCCTTGCGCTGGAGCGAGATGCACCAGCGGCGGGTGATGAAGAACGCGATGATCGGGCCGATGATCACGGCTGCCCGGAGGAAGTAGGTGATCTGGTTGATCGAGGCGTTCAGCTTGATCGCGATGATGTCGTTGCCACCGGCCGCCCAGAAGAGGCCGTACATCGTCATCAGCGCCACCATGAGGGCGGTGCGGGTCGGCGCGTTGCGCGGGCGCTCGAGCAGGTGGTGCTCGCGCTTGTCGCCGGTGATCCACGCGTCGAGGAACGGCAGCATCATCACGATCAGGAACATGACGATCGGCAGGACCAGGATCGGCAGCATCACGTTCCAGGAGATCGTGAAGCCCCAGATCTCGGTCTCGAGACCAGGCATGATGCGCAGCGCGCCGTCCGGCCAGCCCATGTACCAGTCGGGCTGGGAGCCCGCGGTCACCTTGGACGGGTCGTAGGGGCCGTACTTCCACAGCGGGTTGAGCGTGAAGAGAGCGCCGAGGACGGCGGTCACGCCGAACACGATGAAGAAGAAGCCACCGGCCTTGGCGGCGTACACCGGGAGCATCGGGTAGCCCACGACGTTCTTCTCGGTGCGGCCAGGACCAGGCCACTGCGTGTGCTTGTGGTAGACGAGCAGCAGCATGTGGGCCGCGATCAGCGCCAGCAGCAGGCCCGGGATCAGCAGCACGTGGACGGTGTAGAGGCGCGGGATGATCGACTCACCCGGGAACTCGCCGCCGAACAGCAGGAACGACATGTAGGTGCCGACCACCGGCGTGGCCTTGATGAAGCCGTCCGCGGCGCGGACGCCGGTGCCCGAGAGCAGGTCGTCGGGGAGCGAGTAGCCGGTGAAGCCCTCGAGCGTGCCCAGGATCAGCAGCAGGCAGCCGATGACCCAGTTGAGCTCGCGCGGCTTGCGGAACGCGCCGGTGAAGAACACGCGGAGCAGGTGGATCATCATCGACGCGACGAACAGCATCGCCGCCCAGTGGTGCATCTGCCGCATGAGCAGGCCGCCACGCACGTCGAAGGAGATGTTCAGCGCCGAGGCCATCGCCTCGGACATGTGGATGCCGCGCAGCTGGTCGTAGCTGCCGTCGTAGGTGACCTCGCCCATGCTCGGGACGAACCAGAGCGTCAGGAAGACACCGGTGAGCAGCAGGACGACGAAGCTCCACAGCGCGATCTCGCCGAGCATGAAGGACCAGTGGTCCGGGAAGACCTTGCGCAGGTTCTTCTTCGCGGCCGTGGCGAGGCCGAGGCGCTCGTCGGCCCAGATGGCGACCTTGCCGGCCCGGTTGGGCTTGGCGGGGGTCGCCGGGGTCGAGCCGTTGGTGTGGGCGACCTTGGTGGTGTCCATTGTCAGCCACGCTCCCAGTAGCTCGGTCCGACAGGTTCGGTGAAGTCGCTCTGGGCGACGAGGTAGCCCTCGCCGTCGAGCATCAGGGGCAGCTGCGGCAGCGGCCGCGCGGCCGGGCCGAAGACGACCCGGGCGGAGTCCGCGAGGTCGAACGTCGACTGGTGGCAGGGGCACAGCACGTGGTGGGTGGTGCGCTCGTACAGCGAGATCGGGCAGCCGACGTGGGTGCAGATCTTGGAGTAGCAGAGGATGCCGTCGACCGACCAGTTCTCCCGGCCCTTGCCTGGGGTGATGTTGTCCGGCTCCATCTTGACCAGGATGACCGCGCCCTTGGACTTGCCGACCTGGAGGGCCAGGCCCTCCAGGGGCTCGCCGTCGGGGCCGCCGTTGAACAGCGCCTCGGGCTCGGCGTTCACGAGGTCGCCGATCTCGAGGTCACCTGGGCGGATCGGGGTGCCGACGACGTCGCGGACGACGCGCATGCCGCGCTCCCACAGGGTGTTCTCCAGGCCCGCACCCGGGTAGGGCTGCTCCTTGGTCACCTCGGCGTTGGTCGGACCGAGGTCCCACAGCGGCACGATGGCGGTGACGCCGACGAGGCCCACGGCACCGAGCAGCGAGTTGCGCACCAGCGGGCGGCGGCCGATGCCGGACTCCTCGAGGCCGGCGTTGAGCGCGGCGATCGTGGCGGCGCGGTCCTCCTCGGAGGAGGAGGCGGGGTGGCGGTACTCGACGATCTCGACGTCCGCCATCAGCTTGCGGGCCCACTGGATGATGCCGATGCCGATGAACAGCAGGGCGCCGGCCAGCGAGAGGCCGAGGGAGAGGTTCTGCGCGCCGTAGCCGGCGAACGTGTCGTCCTTGTCGACGCTGAAGTAGGCGACGACGAAGAGCACGGTGCAGAGGGCGGAGAGCCCGAACAGCGTCGCGACCTGGCGCTCGGCGCGCTTCTCGGCCTTGGGGTCGACGTCGGTCGGCCGCCAGTGGTGCTCGGGGAGCCCCGGGTTGGCGTAGAGATCGTCCCGCTCGGGGAGGTTCTCGTCGTACGGCTCGTCGTGGCCGTCACCGATGGGCGTGGTCACGCGTCCACCTTCTTCTTGCTGGAACGGGTCGAGTGGGCGGCGATCCACACCGCGAAGCCCACGCACAGGCCGATGCCGCCGAGCCAGGCGACCATGCCCTCGGGCACGGGGCCGAGGCCGCCGAGGCCGAAGCCGCCGTAGCTGGGCTGCTCGTCGAGGGAGCCGAGGTAGGCGATCACGTCGCGCTTCTCCTCGGGGGAGAGGTTGCCGTTGCTGAAGTTCGGCATGTTCTGCGGACCCGTCAGCATGGCCTCGTAGATGTACTTGGGCTCGACACCGCGGATCTTGGGCGCGTAGCCGCCGCGCGGCATGGCGCCGCCGGAGCCCTCGAAGTTGTGGCACGCCGTGCAGTTGGTCAGGAAGATCTGGCCACCGCGCACGATCGCGGCCTCGCGCTCCTCGTCGGAGAGGCCCTCGAGGCTGTAGTCACCCTCCTCGGGGACGACCGGGCCGGGGCCGAGCGAGGCGACGTACGCCGCCAGCGCGGCGATCTCGTCGTCGTCGTAGGTCTCGGGCTTGCTGGGCACCTGCGCGCCCGGCTGCGCCATCGGCATGCGGCCGGTGCCGACCTGGAAGTCCACGGCGGCGGCGCCGACGCCCACGAGCGACGGGCCGAGCTGGTGGTCCTCACCGGTGCGGATGCCCTCGCCGTTCTGGCCGTGGCAGAAGGCACAGCCCACGAGGAAGAGCTCGCGGCCCTTGGCGATCTGCTCGGTGCTGCTGGCCGTCTCGTCGGCCTGGGCGGGAGCGAAGGCGGAGTACAGGCCGCCGGTCAGGAGCAGCCCCAGCAGGAGGACGACGAGACCCGCGAGGGGACCTCGGCGGTGCCGTGAGAGGCGACCTGCGGAGCGGTTCAGGAGACGCACATCGAGTCCTTGCTTCAGTCGAGCTGTGGGGGAGGGCTACTTGACGAGGTAGATGGTCGCGAACAGGCCGATCCACACCACGTCGACGAAGTGCCAGTAGTAGGAGACGACGATCGCGCTCACGGCCTGCTCGTGGGTGAACTTGCGCGCCACGTAGGTGCGGCCGAGGACGAAGAGGAAGGCGATCAGACCGCCGGTCACGTGCAGACCGTGGAAGCCGGTCGTGAGGTAGAACATCGTGCCGTAGGCCGAGTCCTGGATGGTGACGCCCTCGCTGATCAGCTTGGCGTACTCGGTGGCCTGCCCGGCGATGAAGACCGCACCCATGACGTAGGTGAGGATGAACCACTCACGCAGGCCCCAGCCCTTGACGTTCATGATGCCGCCGGTGCGGCCCACCTGGCCGCGCTCCGCGGCGAAGACACCGAGCTGGCAGGTGAGCGAGGAGAGCACCAGGATCGTGGTGTTCACCGTCGCGAACGGGATGTCGAGCAGCGCGGTGTTCTGGTCCCACAGGTCCGGGCTCACCGCCCGGATCGTGAAGTACGACGCGAACAGTGCCGCGAAGAACATCAGCTCACTGGAGAGCCAGATGATCGTCCCGACGCTGACCATGCTCGGTCGGTCGTGGTGCCCGTGCAGTCGGGAGGCCGGAATCGCGGTTGCAGTCGCCACGACGGTCATTATGTCGTGGGTCGGAGGAGAGGGCACCCCGACCCCCTGTGTTTGGCCGTCATAAAGTTCACAGCGTGCTCGACCTTCCCCGTTTCACGCTCGGCAGCGTCTTCACCGAGTGGTCCTTCGAACCCGTCTCCGTGATCATCACGGTCTGGGTGGCCGGTCTCTACCTGCTCGGCGTGTGGACGCTGCACCGCCGCGGTGACCGGTGGCCGGTCGGGCGCACGATCGCCTTCGTGGGGGTCGGGATGGGGTCGTTCTACTTCGCGACCTCGTCCGGGATCGCGGCGTACGACCTGACGCTCCTGAGCGTCCACATGGTCCAGCACATGATCTTGTCGATGCTGGTCCCGCTGGCGCTGGCGCTGGGCGCCCCGGTGACCCTGGCGCTGCGCACGCTTCCGGCGGCTCCGCGCCGCTGGCTGCTCGTCGTCCTGCACTCGCGCGTCGCGAAGGTGCTGTCCTTCCCGCCGCTGACCTTCCTGCTCTACGTCATCTCGCCGTGGGCGCTCTACTTCTCGGGCTGGTACCCGGCCACGCTGGAGTCGACCTACCTCCACGAGGTGATGCACCTGCACCTGGTGCTGGTCGGCGCGCTGTTCTTCTGGCCGATCGTGGGCGTCGACCCGCTGCCCGGCCGGTTGAGCTACCCGTTCCGGATGCTGCTGGTGGTGCTGACGCTGCCCTTCCACGCCTTCCTCGGCGTCACGATCATGGGCCAGGAGGAGCTGCTCGGCGGGGACCACTACGAGGCGCTGCACGAGGGCCCGATGGACGCGTGGCTGCCGACCCCGGCCGACGACCAGCACCTGGCCGGCGGCATCCTGTGGGGCTCGGGCGACCTGATCGCGCTGGTCTTCTTCGGCGTCCTGTTCGTGCAGTGGGTGCGGCAGTCCATGCAGGAGGCCAGGCGCGAGGACCGCCGACTGGACCTGATCGAGGCACGGGAGGCGGCGGCCGCTCGCGCGGGCCGCCCGTCCGAGCCGGACGGGGACTAGTAGCATCGCGAGCGTGACCGACTCGACCACCCTGAAGGTCCTCGTCTACAGCGACGACGTCAACACCCGGCAGCAGGTCATCCTGGCGCTCGGCCGACGGCCGCACCCGGACCTGCCCGAGCTGGAGTACGTCGAGGTGGCGACCGAGCCCGTCGTGATCTCGAACATGGACGCGGGCGGGATCGCCCTGGCGATCCTCGACGGCGAGGCCGTCCCCGCCGGCGGCATGGGCATCGCCAAGCAGCTCAAGGACGAGATCTACGACTGCCCGCCGGTCCTCGTGCTGACCGGCCGTCCCCAGGACGCCTGGCTGGCGACCTGGTCGCGCGCCGAGGCCGCCGTCCCGCACCCGCTGGACCCGATCCAGCTCGCCGAGTCGGTCGTCTCGCTGCTGAAGTCCCGCGTCCCAGCCACCTCGTGAGCACGTGGCCCGAGGTCCTGTCCGCACTCGTCGCGGGCAGCGACCTCAGCGCGGAGCAGACCGCGTGGGCGATGGGCGAGATCCTCGCCGGTGAGGCCACCCCGTCACAGATCGCCGGGTTCGCGGTGGCGCTGCGCGCCAAGGGCGAGACCATCGACGAGGTCAGCGGGCTGGTCGAGTCGATGTACGCCGTGGCGACGCCCCTGTCGGTCCCGGGCCGGCTGCTCGACGTGGTCGGCACCGGGGGCGACCGGTCGATGTCGGTCAACATCTCCACGATGTCGGCGATCGTCGCGGCCGGCGCCGGCGCGCGCGTGGTCAAGCACGGCAACCGCTCGGCCTCGTCGAAGTCCGGCTCCGCCGACGTGCTCGAGCACCTCGGCATCCGCCTCGACCTCCCGCCCGACCGGGTCGGTCAGGTGGCCGAGGAGGCTGGGATCACCTTCTGCTTCGCGGCCGCCTTCCACCCCGCGATGCGGCACGCCGCCGTCCCCCGCCGGGAGCTGGGGGTCGGCACGACGTTCAACGTCCTGGGGCCGCTGACGAACCCGGCCCACGCCGATGCCCAGGCGATCGGCTGTGCGGACGCCCGGATGGCGCCCGTGATGGCCGGCGTCTTCGCCCGGCGCGGCGTCGATGCCTGGGTCTTCCGCGGCGACGACGGGCTCGACGAGCTCACCACCACGACCACCTCCCAGCTGTGGCGGGTGCACGCCGGCGAGGTCACCGAGTCCACCGTGGACCCGGCCGCCCACGGCATCGCGCGCGGCACCACCGAGGCGCTGCGCGGGGGCGACGCGGCCCACAACGCCGACGTCGTACGCCGCCTCCTGGCCGGCGAGCAGGGGCCGGTGCGCGACGCGGTGCTGCTC
>JAEZKN010000538.1 GCA_023415395.1 Actinomycetes bacterium | reverse complement strand
GCTCACCACCGACGAGAAGCAGCAGCTTGCGTCGATCCTGGACAAGCTACTGCGCGCGCACTGGCCCGCGTCGGAGGCGCGCGAGGAGGAGGGTGAGGACGAGTGAGGTCCGACGCCGTCCGGAGGTCGACCTCGGGGTCTCAGCCGGGGAAGTCGCCGGCGCGGCCGAGCATGGCGGGCGCCCGGTCGTAGCCGCAGACCTCGCTGATCCAGGTGCCGGTGGCGGCGACCGACGCCAGGTCGACGCCGTGGCCGACGTCCGAGCGGCCCAGCAGGTAGGCCAGGTCCTCGGTGGCGATGTTGCCGGTGGCCCCCGGGGCGAAGGGGCAGCCGCCGATGCCGCCGGCGGAGGCGTCGAGGGTGAGGACGCCGGACTCGACGGCCGCCAGCGCGTTGGCGTAGCCGGTGTTGCGGGTGTTGTGGAAGTGCGCGCGCAGCGGCACCTCGGCGTCGAGCTCGCGCAGGCCGGAGACGATCGCCCGGACCTGGGCGGGTACGCCGACGCCGATCGTGTCGGCGATCGCGAGCTCGTCCGGGCCGCCGTCGAGCACGCCGCGGGCGACCTCGAGGACGCGTGCGGTCGGGACCTCGCCGTCGAAGGGGCACCCGAAGGCCGCCGCGATGATGACGGTGGTGGCCAGCCCGGCGGAGCGGGCGTCCTCGGCCATGTCCTGCCAGGCCTTGACCTGCGCCCAGGTGTCGACGCCCTGGTTCTTCACGGCCAGCCCGTCGGAGGCCACCACGACCACGGTGACCTCGTCGCAGCCGGCGGCGATCGCGCGGTCCAGGCCGCGGCGGTTGAGCACCAGCCCGATCGAGGTCAGCCGCGGGTCGTCGCCGACCTCGGCCATGAGCGCCTCGGCGTCGGCCATCTGCGGCACCCGCTCGGGGTGGGCGAAGGCGGTCACCTCGATGCGGCGCAGGCCCGCGTCGAGGCAGCGCCGGACGAGGGCGGCCTTGTCCTCGGTGGAGACCAGCCGGGACTCGTTCTGGAGGCCGTCGCGAGGGGACACCTCGACGATCTGGACGTCGATCACCAGCAAAGAGTATCTGATATACGATTCGCGCCATGACGACAGGACCACTCGACGGAGTCCGGGTTCTCGAGGCGGGCCAGCTCCTGGCCGGCCCGTTCGCCGGCACGCTCCTCGCCGACCAGGGCGCCGACGTGATCAAGGTCGAGGCGCCGGGGACCGGCGACCCGATGCGCCAGTGGGGACGCACCGACGGCACCTCCCTGTGGTGGCCGGTCGTCGGCCGCAACAAGCGCACGGTCACGCTGAACCTGCGCGAGGAGGAGGGGCAGGAGCTCTTCCTCCAGCTGGTCGCGAAGTCCGACATCATCGTCGAGAACTTCCGCGCCGGGACCTTCGAGAAGTGGAACCTCTCCTACGAGCGCCTGCGCGAGGTCAACCCGGGCATCATCTTCGTCCGCGTCACCGGCTACGGGCAGACCGGTCCCTACGCCTCGCGGGCCGGCTACGGCTCGATCGGCGAGGCCATGGGCGGCCTGCGCTACGTCCTCGGCGACCCCGACCGCCAGCCCTCGCGCGCGGGCATCTCGATCGGCGACTCGCTCGCGGCGATGCACGCCACCGTGGGCGCCCTGTCCGCGCTGCAGCACCGCAACGTCACCGGCGAGGGCCAGGTGGTCGACGCGTCGATCTACGAGTCCGTGCTGGCGATGATGGAGTCGCTGGTGACCGAGTGGGACCAGGTCGGCTACCAGCGCGAGCGCACCGGCGCGATCCTGCCCAACGTCGCCCCCTCGAACGTCTACCCGACCAAGGACGGCCAGCTCGTCCTGATCGCGGCCAACCAGGACTCGGTCTCCTCGCGGCTCTTCGCGATGATGGGCCACCCGGAGTGGTCCGAGCCGGGCCACCCCTACTCCACCCACGTCGGCCGCGGCAAGGACCAGACCCACCTCGACGAGCTGATCTCGGAGTGGACCGCGACCGTCGACGCCGCCGAGCTGCTCGAGATGATGGACGACGGCGGCGTGCCGGCCGGCCGCATCTACAAGGCCGCCGACATGCTCGCGGACCCGCACTTCAAGGCGCGCGACTCCATCGTCCAGGTCCCCGACCAGACCTTCGGCACCCTGAAGATGCAGAACGTCGTGCCCAAGCTCTCGGCCACGCCCGGCTCGATCCGCTGGACCGGTGCCGACCTGGGCCAGTTCAACGACGAGGTGTACGGCGACCTGCTGGGCCTCTCCGAGGAGCGCCGCGCCGAGCTCGCCGCGGCCGGCATCATCTGATGGGCGCGCCGTGATGGACCGCGCCGAGGACTACGCGAGCGTCGGCTTCCGCGGCCGCGTCGGCTGGGGCGAGCGCCCTGCGGTCGTGGTCGTGGACGTGTGCCAGGCCTACCTCGAGGGCGGTCCCTTCACCGACGCCGACGGCCGCTTCGAGGCGGCCCGCGCGAGCGCCGAGCGCGTCGTCGACGCGGCCCGCGCGGCGGGCCACCCGGAGTGGTCCGAGCCGGGCCACCCCTACTCCACCCACGTCGGCCGCGGCAAGGACCAGACCCACCTCGACGAGCTGAT
>JAEZKN010000489.1 GCA_023415395.1 Actinomycetes bacterium | reverse complement strand
TGGCCAAGGAGTTCTTGTGCACCTCGTCCGGGCCGTCGGCGAAGCGCAGCGTGCGGATGCCGGCGTACATCGCCGCCAGCGGGAAGTCCTGCGAGAGCCCGCCCGCCCCGTGGACCTGGATGGCCTTATCGAGGATCCACTGCACGGTCTGGGGCGTGGCGATCTTGATCGCCTGGATCTCGGTGTGGGCGCCGCGGTTGCCGACGGTGTCCATGAGCCACGCGGTCTTGAGCACCAGCAGCCGCAGCTGCTCGATGCGCACCCGGGACTCGGCGATCCAGTCGCGCACGACGCCCTGCGCGGCGATCGGCCGGCCGAAGGCGACGCGCTGGGTCGCTCGCCGGCACATCAGGTCGATCGCGGCCTCGGCCAGGCCGATGGAGCGCATGCAGTGGTGGATGCGCCCCGGGCCCAGGCGGGCCTGGGCGATCGCGAACCCGGCGCCCTCCTCGCCGATCAGGTTCGACACCGGCACGCGCACGTCCTCCAGGACGAGCTCGGCGTGGCCGCCGTGCTCGTGGTCGTCGTAGCCGAAGACCTCCATGCCGCGCTTGATCGTCAGGCCGGGGGTGTCGCGTGGGACCAGCACCATCGACTGCTGCCGGTGCCGCGCGGCGTCGGGGTCGGTCTTGCCCATGACGATGAAGATCTCGGCGTTCGGGTTCATCGCGCCGGTGATCCACCACTTGCGCCCGTTGAGCACGTACTCGTCGCCGTCGCGCTCGATGCGGGTCGCGATGTTCGTGGCGTCGGAGGAGGCGACGTCGGGTTCGGTCATCGCGAACGACGACCGGATCTCGGCCGCGAGCAGCGGCTTCAGCCAGCGCTCCTTCTGCTCGGGCGTGCCGAAGAGCGAGAGCACCTCCATGTTGCCGGTGTCGGGCGCCGAGCAGTTGAACGCCGGCGGGGCCAGGTGCATCGCCCGGCCGGTGAGCTCGGCGACGGGCGCGTACTCCAGGTTGCTGAGGCCGGGGGAGTCGGCGTGCTCGCGCGGCAGGAAGAGGTTCCACAGGCCGAGGTCGCGCGCCTCCTGCTGGAGCTCCTTGAGGACCGCGACGGTCGACCACTCCCAGCGGTCCTCCTGGGCGGCCAGCTGGTCGTGGAACGCCTGCTGCGACGGGATGATCCGATCGTTGAGGAAGCCCTCGGCGGTGTCGATGAGCTGCTGGGTGCGGCTGTCGTGCGCGAAGTCCATGTCGGTCCTTTGTTCACTCGTCGCCGAGGGCCTGGAGGCCGGCGGCGATCAGGGGGTCGAAGCCGGCGCCGATCCGGTCGAAGCCCTCACCGACCGTGGCGCCCTGCTGGAAGCGGAAGGTGATGCCCTCGAGGATCACCGCGAGCTTGAAGTAGGCCAGGCCGAGGTGGAAGCCCATGTCACCGAGGTCGCGACCGCGCGCGGCGGCGTAGGTCGCCAGGTGCTGCTCGCCCGAGGGGTAGCCGGCCGCCTGGGACACGTCGGACACCAGGCCGGCGGCCGGGAAGGACGAGAGCCGGTCGTAGACCAGCAGCAGCGCGAGGTCGGTGCGCACGTCGCCGAGCGTGGCCATCTCCCAGTCCACGACGGCCTTGACGTGGTCGTCGTCGCCGGTGAGCAGGTTGTCCAGGCGGTAGTCGCCGTGCACGATCCCCACCCACGCGTCGTCGTCGGCCGGCACCCGTGCGGTCAGGCGGCGGTGCAGCTCCTCGGCCTGCGGACGCTCCTGGGTCTTCGAGCCCTCGAGCTGCCGGCCCCACCGGCGCACCTGGCGCTCCAGGAAGCCGGCCGGCCGGCCGAGCTCGGCCAGGCCGACCGTGCCCGGGTCGACCGTGTGCAGGCGGGCGAGCACCTCGACCATCTCGCGGGCGATCGCCGCGGTCCGCTCGGCGCCGAGCGCCTCGAGCTGCGTGGCCTGCCGGTACGCCGTCCCGAGCACTCGCTCCATGACGTAGAACGGCGCCCCGATGACGTCGGGGTCGGCGCAGTGCGCGTAGGTCGTCGGCACCGGCACGTCGGTGTCGCGCAGCGCGGTCATCACGGTGTGCTCGCGCCCCATGTCGTGGGCGGTCGCCTGCACGTGCCCGAGGGGCGGTCGCCGCACGATCCACCACGACGCACCGTCGGTGACCTCGTAGGTGAGGTTCGAGCGGCCGCCCGCGATCACCGCCCCGCGGAGGTCGCCGGTGATCTCTCCGGGCCGCTGCGCGTCGTACCAGCGGCGGAAGGCGTCCAGGTCCAGCCCGGGGATCTCGCTCAACCCAGCGCTCCTGCCTCGTCGACCTTCTGCTGGAGCCGGCGCATGCCGCCCAGCCACCTCTCGGTGTCGCTCGCGCGCGCGGCGTAGTAGCCCGCGACCTCGGGGTGGGGGAGCACGAGGAAGCGGCCCTCCTCGATCGCTGCGAACGCCGCGTCCGCGACCTGTTCCGGCTCGAGGGCGGTGTCGCGGGAGAGCAGCGCCTGGAGGGGGCCGGCGTCCTCGAGCATCTGCGTCTTCACGCCCTGGGGGCAGATCGCGTGGACGTCGATCCCGCGCGCGCCGTAGGTGACCGACAGCCACTCGGCGAAGCCCACCGCGGCGTGCTTGGTGACGGAGTACGGCGCGCTGCCGATCATCGTGAGCAGGCCGGCGGCCGACGCGGTCACGACGAACCGGCCACCGCCGCCGTCCTCGAGCCACCGCGGCACGAGCGCCCGGGCGGCCCGGACGTGGGCCATCACGTTGACGTCGAGGACCCGGTCCCAGGCGTCGTCGGGGGTCTGGAGGCTGTCGGGGCCGCCGGCCCCGTCGATCCCGGCGTTGGCGAAGAACACGTCGACCCGGCCCAGCGCCTCGCTCGCCTCGGCGATGAGCGCGTCGGGCGCGGTGACGTCGCCCGCGATCGCCGTACCGCCGATCTCGTCGGCGACCGCCTGCGCGGTGCCGGCGTCCAGGTCGTTGACGACGACCCGGGCACCCTCCTGCGCCGCCCGCGCGGCCAGTGCCCGGCCGATGCCGCGGCCGGCGCCGGTGACGACGACGCCCTGCCCGGTGAGCGCACCCATCAGTGGCCGCCGGCGAGCGTCACGCCGCCGTCGAGGGTGATCGTCTGGCCGGTCACCCAGGCGGCGTCGTCGGAGAGCAGGTAGGCGACCGCGCCCGCGACGTCCTCGGGGACCCCGAGGCGACGCAGCGGGTAGCCGGCGGCGACCTCCTCCTCGCGGCCGGCGTAGAGGGCCTCGGCGAAGGCGGTCTTGACGATCGCCGGTGCGACCGCGTTGACGCGGATCGACGGGCCGAGCTCGACCGCCAGGGTCTCGGTCAGGCTGATGAGCATCGCCTTGGAGGCGCCGTACATGCCGATCATCGGCGCCGGCTTCACCCCCGAGACCGAGGAGATGTTCACGACCGCGCCGCCGTGCTCCTGCATCCAGGCGCGGTACGCCGCCTGGGTCCAGGCCAGCGCGCCCAGCGCGTTCACCTCCACGGTCTTGCGCGCGGCACCGGGGTCGAACTCGATGAGCGGGCCGGCGACCGGGTTGATGCCGGCGTTGTTCACCAGCAGGTCCAGGCTGCCGAACGTCTCGATCGTGCGGCGGACCGTCTCGTCGCGGTGCTCCGGGTCGTCGGCCTTGCCGGCCACCCCGATCGCGCTGCGCGCACCGCCGAGGGCGCCGACCGCCTCCTCGAGCGACTCGGGCTTGCGCGCCGTCAGGCAGACCTTGGCGCCCTCCTCGACGAGCCGCTGGGCGATCCCGAAGCCGATGCCGCGGCTCGCTCCGGTGACGATGGCGACCTTGCCGGCCAGTCCCTGCACGTGTCCTCCTGATGCTTGCCTGGTTGCCGAGTGACTAAGCGCTTGCTTACCATGCTCCCGATGAGCGCGTCCACCCCCGAAGCCCCCGACGCCCCCGACGCCCGGACCCGGCTGGCGCGGGCCGCGGTCGACGCCTTCGCCGCGCGCGGCTTCCACGGGACGACCACCCGCGACATCTCCACGACCGCGGGCATGAGCCCGGCGGCGATGTACGTCCACCACCGCTCCAAGGAGGACCTGCTCTTCGAGCTGGCCACGGCCGGACACGAGCGGGTGCTGGCGCTGGTGCGCTCCTCGGTGGCGCGCTCGGAGGACCCGCTGACCCAGCTCGGCGACCTCGTCGAGGACTTCGTGCGCGACCACGCCGTCGCCCACACCGGAGCCCGCGTCATCAACTACGAGCTCGCCGCGCTGTCCGAGGAGCACCGCGCCGAGATCGTGAAGGTCCGCCACCAGATCGACCTGGTCGTGCGCGACGTCGTCGACCGGGGGGTCGCCGCCGGCGTCTTCGCCACCCCGGACCCGCGGATGACCACGCTGGCGATCCTGTCCCTCGGCATCGACGTCGCGCGCTGGTACCGCGACGAGGGGCGCTGGACGCCCGACGAGGTCGCGGCCCACTACCGATTGCTGGCTCTGCGCATGGTGGGGGCAGGATCGCCGGCATGAGCTACACGCCCGCCGAGGACAGGTACGACACCGACGCCACCGGGATGCACTACCGGTTCACCGGCCGCAGCGGACTCCAGCTGCCGGTGATCTCGTTGGGGCTCTGGCAGAACTTCGGCACCGACCGCCCCGAGGAGACCCAGCGCGCCATCCTGCGGCGGGCCTTCGACCGCGGCGTGACCCACTTCGACCTCGCGAACAACTACGGCCCGCCGTACGGGCGCGCCGAGGAGAACTTCGGCCGCTACCTGCGCGACGACTTCGCCGGACTGCGCGACGAGCTGGTCATCTCCACCAAGGCCGGCTGGGACATGTGGCCGGGTCCCTACGGCCAGGGCGGCGGGTCGCGGAAGTACGTCCTCGCCTCGCTCGACCAGTCGCTGGGCCGCCTGGGCCTCGACTACGTCGACATCTTCTACAGCCACCGCTTCGACCCCGACACCCCGGTCGAGGAGACGATGATGGCGCTGGACCAGGCCGTCCGGCAGGGCAAGGCGCTCTACGCCGGCATCTCCTCCTACTCGGCGGCGAGGACCCGGGAGGCGGCGACCATCGCCCGCGACCTCGGCACGCCGCTGCTGATCCACCAGCCGTCGTACTCCATGCTCAACCGCTGGATCGAGGCTCCCCGCGACGGCGGGCGCAGCCTCCTCGACGAGCTCGAGCAGCAGGGGATGGGCTGCATCGTGTTCTCCCCGCTCGCGCAGGGGCTGCTGACCGACCGCTACCTCGACGGCGTGCCCGCGGACTCGCGGGCGGCCCGGTCGGGGTCCACGATGCCCGGCGACCACCTCGACGAGTCGACGCTGCGGCACGTGCGTGCGCTGAACGAGATCGCCCGCGAGCGCGGGCAGCGGCTCGCCCAGCTCGCGCTGCAGTGGGCGGTGCGCGACCCGCGCGTGACGTCCGCGCTGATCGGGGCGAGCTCGGTCGAGCAGCTCGACACGAACCTCGACGCGCTGGCCTTCGCGCCGCTTTCGCCGGACGAGCTGCGTGCGATCGACGAGGATGCGGTCGAGGCCGGCATCAACCTGTGGGCCGAGCAGACCGAGGAGTAGCCCATGGCCACCGTCGCCCGCGAGCACGGCGCGCTGCGTGAGCACGTGGTCGTCGCCCTGCGCGAGGACATCATGGCGGGTCGTCTGGCCCCCGGCGAGCCGCTGCGGACCGAGGCGGTCATGCAGCGCTTCGGGGTCTCGAACTCCCCGCTGCGCGAGGCCTTCGCCCAGTTGGCCACCGAGGGCCTGGTGGTCGTCGAGCGCAACCGGGGCGCCTCGGTCGCACCCCTGAGCCGTGCCGCGGCGGCCGACCAGCTGCGGGTCGGCGGCCTGCTCGTGGAGCAGGTGCTGCGCTGGGGGTTCCCGCGCTACGTCCCGGGAGACGTCGCCGCGTTGCGCCGCGCCGCGGTCGACTTCGACCTCGCCCACCGCAGCGGCGACCTCGCCACGGCGTTCGCCGAGTCCGACCGCTTCGGCCGGATCCTGCTGGACCGGTGCGGGAGCCCCGAGCTGTCGCGTGCGTTCCTCGGGCTGCTGCCCCGCCTGCGCCGGCTGGTCCGGCTGCTGGACCCGTGGGAGTACCTCGCACTCCAGGGCTCCCTCCAGTCCGCCCTGGTGGCCTCGGCCGAGGACCACGACCTCGAGAGCGCGGTCCTCGCGGTCTCGTCCGTGTGGAGCCAGGTGTCCCGGCTGGTCGACGACCTCGGACGCGACGTCCTCGGGGACTGACCGTGACCGCGCTCGTCGTCCACCCCGCCGTGGCCGCCCTGCGCCGGCGTCAGCGCGCCGGCGCACTCAACCGCCGCGTCGGGTGGCTGCTGCTGCCGGTGATGGTCGCCGCGACCGCCGCGCACTACCTGCCGGGTCACCGGCCCGTGGCGGCTGCCGTGCTCGTCGCGCTGGTGGTGGGGCTCAACACCGTGCACCTGGGCCTGTCGGTCTACGTCTTCGGCTTCGTCCGGCCGCGCCGCACGCTCAAGGTCTTCCACGTCTACTTCGGCTACGCCCTCGGCCTGGTGATCTGGGCGTCGCAGACGAACCTCGACCGCGAGCCGCTGCACACCTGGCTGACCGTGCTGATGTTCCTCGGCATCGGGGTGCACCTCGGCCTGGGGATGCGCTGCGCGGCCCGTCGCCGGGCCGCGCAGCACACGCTCACTTCCTCTTCTTGACGACGACCTTCGCGGTCGCCCCGGCCGCGGTGTCGTCGAGCATCGGGCCGACCGTGGTGCCGGCGTAGGAGAACACCAGCGTGCCCGAGGACCTCGGCTTCCAGGACAGCCTGCCGGTGAAGACCGGCCCGCCGGCCGGGCCGAGCCGCAGCGTCCCGACGGCGAGGTCCTTGCCCTTCGGGCGGTCGAACGTCACCTTCACCGCGCGCCGGGGGCCGCCCTCGGCGCCGGTGAGCCGCACGGTCCACGTGGCCTTGGCGCCGGCCCGGACGGTCCTCTTCGCGGGCGACGCCGTCAGCGTGCTGGTCACCGTCACGGGCACCTCGACGGTGCCGGTCGGGGTCCAGAAGGCGAGCGTGTCCGCGTCGAAGGAGCTGAACACCAGCTCGTTGACCCCGTCGCCGTCGAGGTCGGCGACCGCGGCGCCGCCGGCCTGGCCGAAGTGCTCGCCGTCCGCGGTGAGCTGGTGGAGCCGGGTCGCGCCGTCGGCCATCGACTCGATCCACCACAGCCGGCGGTCCCCGTCGCCGGAGACCGCGAGGTCGGTGTCGCCGTCGCCGTCGATGTCGCCGTAGCCGAACACGCCGGGCGCGCCCTGGCCCGGGCCGTAGCGGGAGGTGATGGCGTCGCTGAAGACCGGGTAGTTCTCCCGGTTGGTGCCGTAGTCGGCCGGGCACGGCTCCACCGGGGTGCCCGGGTCGGAGAGGACCGTGCGCTTCCACGGCGCCCGGACGTCCTTGCCGGGGGTGAACTCGATGACCTGCTCGGGCCAGGCGAAGTCCGGCAGCAGGATCGCGAACGTGCACCGGTTGACGTGGTTGGTGCCGATCCAGCTGACCGTGCCGGGCTTGCGGAAGTCCGGCACGGGGCGGATCTGGAAGCCCATGCCGACATCGCCGAGCGTGGCGATCGTGCGGACCGTGAAGTCCGCGGCCGTGAGGGTGCCGTCGCGGTCGTCGTTCTCCAGCCACAGGAAGGTCGGTGCCGGGTAGGTCGCACCCGCGCCGCGCAGCGGGTCGAAGTAGCGGGAGGTGGCGACGTCGAGGTCGCCGTCGCCGTCCACGTCGGCCACGACCGGCTGGCTCCCGCCCACGTCGGCGAGCGCGACCGGTGCCGCGAACGTGCCGTCCCCGAGCCCCTGGAAGAACTGGGTCTCGATCGTGTCGTCGACCTGCGACCCGGCGTCGCGGGCCTCCTCGCTCACGCTGAGGATGTCCTGGACGCCGTCGCCGTCGAGGTCGACGTGCTGGACACCGTGGTAGGAGCCGGGCTGTCCGGTGATGACGTCGTGGCGCACGAGGTCGCTGCCCGGTCCGGTGTTCTCCCACCAGACGATGGCGCCGGTGTTGCGCTTCTCGGGTGCCTTGGGGTCGGTGCCGAAGAAGTGGCCGACCGGCAGGAGGATGTCGTTGTCCCCGTCGCCGTCCATGTCGGTGATCGTCGGGGCGTTGGGGAAGAAGAGGTCGGCCTCCGGGCCGAACACGGAGACCTTGTCCCAGTCCTCGAGCGTGGTGCCGGGACGGTAGACCTGCAGCGTGCCGCCGGCCAGCGGGCGGCCCCCGGCGTCGAGGCTGCCGTAGCCGCTGGTCACGATGTTCTGCTCGCCGGCGAAGACCTCGCCGACGGTGGTGAAGCTCGCGCCGTCGACCGTGGTGTCGACGTCGACGCGGGTGAACGTCGGGTCCGTGCCGGTGGTGTCGACCGCGGCGCGTCCCGGCGGCGGCGCGGCGGCACCGGCCGGGCCGAGCGACGTCGAGGCGGGGAGGGCGAGGCAGGCGACGGTGGCGGCGAGAGCGGCGACCGGGGCGCGACGGGGGAGTCTCACGGGGGCCACCGTGCCGCATTTCGCACAATCCGGGAAGGATTTTGCGAAGTTTCGTATATCAGATACGCGCTGGTCCGTAGCGGGCCCGGTCCCGGCTGCTCTCCCACCGCTGGCACCCCAGCAGGACGGCGCCGGCGAGCACGGCCCCGGCCACCACGTCGATGACGTAGTGCTCGCCGTAGTAGACGAGCGTCGTGCACATGAGCAGCGGGTAGGCGACGAGCAGCCACCGCCAGGGCGAGCGGAGCCGCTGGATCGCGTAGCCCGCGATGAGGAACGTGATCCCCGCGTGCAGCGACGGCATCGCCGCGACCGGGTTGCCGACGCCGTGCAGGATCAGGTCGATCCGGTCCAGGCCGATGTCGCGCCACCCCCGGCTGGTCAGGCGGGCGACCTCGCCGTCGAGCCAGCCCTCCTCCGAGGCCATCCACGGCGGCGCCATGGGGTAGAGGATGTAGACGGCCAGCGCGCCGAAGTTGATCGCCAGGTAGCGGCGCATCCAGCGGATCCACTCGGTCCGGTTGCGCACCCACAGCACCGCGGCGATGGTCAGCCCCGCGACGAAGTGGGTGGCGTAGACGGTCGTGAAGAGCACGTCGTACCAGCGCGGCTCGCTCTCCTTCAGGCAGGGGTCGCCGCACCAGGCCTGCTGAAGCCGCTCGGTCGGCGTCTCGCCGAGCCCGAGCCACTCGTCGACGTGGATCGGCATGGAGACGTGGACCGGCAGCCCGAGCTCGTCGGTGAGGCCGCGGCTGAAGAAGTAGATGATCAACCCGAGGACCGGAAGCCACCAGTCCTTGAGGAAGTTGAGGTGGTAGCGCGGCTGCGCCTCGATGTTCCACGCCACGGTGCCGAGCCACAGCCAGAGGAACACCTGCACGGTGTCGTTGGGGACGCCGAGCAGGTCGGACCAGACCAGCAGCGCGACGGCGTACGCCGTCATGGCGACCGCCCGCACCTTGCGCCGCGTGCGGGGGACCGGGAGCGCCCGCAGGTCCGCGCGCACGCGCGGCTCCGCCTCCTCCGCACCCCGTGTCATGCGGGCAGTCTAGGAGCGGCGGGCGACAGCCGCCGCCTCGCGGCGCGATGGGCGGTCACCGCTGCGGCTTGACCAGGGGGAAGAGGATCGTGTCGCGGATGCTGAGGCCGGTCAGGTTCATCACCAGCCGGTCGACGCCCAGGCCCATGCCGCCGGTCGGCGGCATCGCGTACTCGAGGGCGCGCAGGAAGTCCTCGTCGACCTGCATGGCCTCGACGTCGCCCGCGGCCGCCAGCAGCGACTGGGCGACCAGCCGCTCGCGCTGGTCGACGGGGTCGATCAGCTCGGAGTACGCCGTGCCCTGCTCGGCCCCGAAGATCACCAGGTCCCACTTCTCGGTCAGCCGCGGGTCGCGCCGGTGGGGGCGGGTGAGCGGCGCGTTCTCCTTGGGGAAGTCGGTGTAGAACACCGGCGTGGTGGTGCGGCTCTCGCACAGCTCGCCGTAGATCTCCTCCAGCACGAACCCCCACGAGGGGTCTAGGTCGAGCTCGAGACCGATCCGCCGGGCGTGGCCCAGGAGGGTCTCGAGCCCGGTGTCGGCGGTGACCTCCTCGCCCAGCTGCTCGGAGACGGCCTGGCAGACCGTCTTCACCGGCCACTGGCCCGACAGGTCGAGCTCGACGATCCTGCCGTCGGGGCCGGGCCGGCGCGCCACCGGCGCCCCGTGCACCGCGGTGGCGGCCGCCTGCACCAGGTCCTGGGTCAGCAGGCGCATGGTCGTGTAGTCGCCGTAGGTCTCGTAGACCTCCAGCGAGGTGAACTCCGGGTTGTGCTTGAAGTCGGCGCCCTCGTTGCGGAACTGGCGGCCGATCTCGAAGACCTTCTCCATCCCGCCGACGACCAGCCGCTTGAGGTGCAGCTCGGTCGCGATCCTGAGGTAGAGGTCGAGGTCGTAGGCGTTGATGTGCGTCTCGAAGGGCCGGGCGTTGGCGCCTCCGTGGACGGTCTGCAGGATCGGGGTCTCGACCTCCGTGAAGCCCCGCGCGTGCAGTGTGTCGCGCAGGCTGCGCACCACGGCGGCACGCTGATGGGCGACGGTGCGCGACTCCGGGCGGATGATCAGGTCGACGTAGCGCATCCGGACCCGGGCGTCGGGGTCGGTGAGGCCCCGGTGCTTGTCCGGCAGGGGACGCAGCGCCTTGCTGGTGAGGACCACCTCGTCGGCGCGGACCGTGAGCTCGCCCCTGCGGGTGGTCACCACCCGTCCCGTCACGCCGACGTGGTCGCCGAGGTCGATCGAGTGCTCCCAGAACGCCAGGGTGGCCGCGGGCACGTGGGCGGCATCGACCATCACCTGCAGGTCGCCGCTGCCGTCGCGCAGCGTCGCGAAGCACACGGCTCCCATGTCCCTCTTCGACAGCACCCGGCCCACGACGCTGACCGTCTCCGGGGTCTCGGTGTCGGGCGGCAGGTCGGCGGCGACGAGGCCCGGGACCTCGGCGAGGGTGTGGGTCCGGGGCGCGGAGACGGGGTAGGGGTCGATCCCGGCGGCCCGGATCCGGTCCAGCTTCGCCCGGCGCACGCGCATCTGCTCGGGCAGGTGATCGGGGGAGACGGCCTCCGCGACGACGTCGGGCGCCGGGGGCACGAGGGCCAGGACGGCCGCGGCGCGGTCGGAGCTTTCGGTCTCCAGGTGGCGCCCGCCCCGGCCGGTCCCGCCGGTGCGGCGGAGCAGGGCGATCGAGGGTGTGGTCAGGAAGCCCTCGGCGCTCCCGGCCGCGATGCCGACGCGGGGCAGGTCGGAGGTGTACTCGTAGCCCAGGTAGCGCGGCTGCCACTCCGGCAGGTACTTGGCGTTGGAGCGGTAGAGCGACTCCAGCTGCCAGGTGCGGCTGGCCACCAGCAGCGACTGGCGCCACAGCCGCGCCAGCGGCCCGGCGCCGAGCTGCGCGCCGCGGTCGAAGGCCTCGCGGAACATCGCGAAGTTGAGCGAGACCAGCCGCAGGCCGTACGTCGTGGCCTCGGCGGCGAGGCTGGCGGTCATCAGCTCGACCAGGCCGTTGTCGGCACTCGGGTCGCGGCGCATGAGGTCCAGGGAGAGCCCGCTGCGCCCCCAGGGCACGAAGCTGAGGAACCCGCGCTGCGCGCCGTCGGCGTCGTGCGCCTCGACCAGCAGGCACTCCCCGGCGAGTGGGGCGCCCAGGCGACCGAGGGCCATGGAGAAGCCGCGCTCGTCCCCGC
>JAEZKN010000375.1 GCA_023415395.1 Actinomycetes bacterium | reverse complement strand
GCTCGGCGCCGAGCAGCGCCTGAGGGCCGTCGCAGAGCGCCGTCTCTGGGTCTGGGTGCACGTCGACGATGACGACGTCGTCACCGACCTCGATCGCTGCCCGGGACAGCGGCACCCCCAGGTCCTTGCGGCCCGACGCGTGGGAGGGGTCGACGATCACCGGCAGGTGGCTGGAGGCCTGCACGACCGGGACGGCCGAGATGTCGAGGGTGTTGCGGGTCGCGGGCTCGAAGGTACGGATGCCGCGCTCGCACAGCACGATGTCGAGGTTGCCGCGCTGGGCGACGTACTCCGCCGCCATCAGCCACTCCTCGATGGTCGCGGTCATGCCGCGCTTGAGCAGCACCGGCCTGCCGGCCTCGCCCACGGCCTGGAGCAGGCCGAAGTTGGCCATGTTGCGGGTGCCGACCTGGAGCATGTCGGCGTGCTCGGCGACGACGGGCACGTCGCGCGCGTCGACGACCTCGGTGACGATCGGGAGCCCGGTCGCGGCGCGGACGTCGCAGAGGATCTCCAGGCCGGCGAGGCCCAGCCCCTGGAAGGCGTAGGGCGAGGTGCGGGGCTTGAAGGCGCCGCCCCGCAGCAGCGTCGCCCCGGCGGAGCGCGCCATGTGGGCGGCCTCGAGCGTCTGCTCGGCCGACTCGACCGCGCACGGGCCGGCGACGAACGTGAACGTCTCCGGGCCGATCGGCACGCGGTGGTCGCCGCTGCCGACCCAGACCGTCGAGCGGTCGGGGTGGTGCTGGCGGCTGACCAGCTTGTAGGGATCGGAGATCCGGTGCACGTCGGCGACACCGCGCAGCGTGCGCAGGTTGAGGTGGTGGAAGGAGTCGATGTCCCCGACCAGCCCGATGATCGTGCGGACGACGCCCTTGGAGACGAACGCCTCCCCACCGACGCCCTCGACCCGGGCGACGACCTGCGCGACGTCCTCGTCCGTGGCATCCGGGGACATGACGACGACCATGGCGAGACCGTAGGTGACGACCGAGACGTCCGGCGTACGCCGCCACCATCCGGACGCCCGCGAGGGTGCCCGTGCCATCGTCCGCCGCTGCGCTGCGGACGAGGACGACGAGCACCCTCGGGGGAGAACGCGCGGGGCACCCGGACGGACGTGGGGACGAGTCGCCCCGGTGCTCCAGCCGAGGCAACGTTAGGGCGATCGGGCGCTGGGCACCGGCATTTGCCGGGTACTAGGACCAAAGGGCAGCCGCCCAAGGGCAGTCGGCGTCCGTGCCCGACCGCGACGATCGGTTCACCCGGTACGGGCGATCCGCGCGCGCCGGGCGCGGCGCAGGGTGGGCCCATGGCTCACACCACCTCGCCGACCGAGCGCGCCTGGGCTGAGGGCATCGCGATCTTCGCCGGCAGCATCCTCGCGACGATCGGCGTCTTCCAGTTCCTGGAGGGACTCTCCGCCGCTGCGAACGACGACGTCTTCGTCCGCACCCCGAACTACCTCTTCGACCTCGACCTGACCGCGTGGGGCTGGGTCCACATGATCATCGGCGCGGTCGCGGTGCTGGTCGGCGTGTGCCTGCTGCTCGGGCAGTACTGGGCGCTGATCGCCGGCATCTGCATCGCCGTGCTGTCCGCGCTCGCGAACTTCGCGTTCCTGCCGTTCTACCCCTGGTGGACGCTGCTGATCATGGCCTTCGACCTGGTCGTGATCTGGGCCCTCAGCACGATGATCAGCACCCGCCACTAGTCCCAGCCGGCCGGGAGCACCGGGTCGAGGCCCAGCCACCGCGCGAGGTCGAGGATCTCGGAGCGGACGGCGTCGCGCGTCTCGTCGTCGAACGGCTCGTCCTCGTGGACCGCGTCCACGCGCAGCGCGCCCTCCGGCCGGTCGGCGGTCGCGTCCACCTTGCCGACCAGCCGGTCGCCGTGCAGCACCGGGAGGGCGTAGTAGCCCCAGCGGCGCTGGCTGGCCGGCTTGTACATCTCCAGCTGGTAGTCGAAGGCGAACAGGTCGGCCATCCGCTTGCGGTCGAAGACCAGCCGGTCCAGCGGCGAGAGCAGCGCCGTCCGTCCGCCGAAGTCTCCGTCGAGCAGGGTCGGCTCGACCCGCCAGGTGCCGCGCACGCCCTCGATGCGGGCCGGCTCGCCCACGGAGCTGCGGCGGACCAGGCCGAGGGCGCGCAGCTCCCGCTCGGCGAGGGTGCGCCGGGCGTCCTCGACATCCGGCACCGGGTCGTCGGGGTAGACCCGCCCCGCCAGGTCCCACAGGGGCTCGCGCCCCTCGCGGCCGACGGTCACCACCTCGCCGCGCTCGACCATGAGGGCGAGGAGTCGCTGGACGTTGCGGTGGTCGTTCCAGCCGCTCGAGCGCCACGGCACCTCGCAGGTGTCCGGGAGGGCACTGGTCGGCAGCGGACCGTCCGCCCGCAGCAGCGCGAGCACGTCGCGCCGGCACGCGTCGTTGGCCTCGACCCACTCCGCACGCCGGACCTCCCAGTCCTTGAGGTCACCGGTGCCGGGCCACACCGCCATCTCGGCGCGCAGCAGGGTCATGTCCTCGATCGGCCGCAGGAAGCCCTGGTGCTCGACCAGGGCCTGCTCGTCGACCGCGTCCCGCAGGTCGGCCCGGTCGTAGGACGAGCCGAGCCTGCTCCACAGCACGAGGTCGGCGCTCGGGGCGACCGCGTTGGTCGGCTCGGCCTGGACGGCGGTCAGGTGGCGGACGACGTCGAGCAGGTCGGTGGGTCGGTCCGCGGTGAGCAGCTGGGCGCGCACCGCGATCCGGCGGGCGTCCTCGCGGCTCAGCTCGTGCACGGGCCGAGTGTCACACGGACCGCCCCCACCGGCCCCCCACCGAGCTCAGACGGCGATGTGCGGGACCTCGCCCTCGACCTTGCGTCGTGGTCCGACCTCGACGAGCAGCATCGCGGCCAGGACGAGCACGCCGCCCAGCACCATGCGGGTGGTGAGCGACTCGCCGCCGAGCAGCACCGCGAAGAACGCGGCGAAGACCGGCTCCATGCTCATCACGATCGCGGTCCGGGTCGCCGACAGGTGCGCCTGGGCCCACGTCTGGCCCAGCAGCGCGAGCGCCGCGGGGAAGACCGCCATGTAGAGCACCGAGAGCCAGTCCCGGCCGTTGTCGGGCAGCACGATGCCGCCGGGCGCGCTGACCACCAGACAGATCACCGCGACCATGACGACCTGGAGGATCGACATGCCGAGCGCGTCCTGGACGTTCGACCAGGCGCCGAGCCCGACGATGTGCAGCGCGTAGAGCATGGCGGCGACGAAGGTGAGCGCCTCGCCGTACCCGATCGAGAACCCGTCCAGGGTGAGCACCGCGAGGCCGCCGAAGGCCAGCATCACCGCGCCCCACGTCATCCGTGTGATCCGGTTGCGCAGCAGGACCGCCGCGAAGAGCGGCGTGGCGACGACGTACATCCCGGTGATGAAGCCGGACACGCTCGCCGGCGTGTGGGCGAGCCCGATCGTCTGGAGGATCTGCGCGACGCCGTAGAGGCTGCCGAGCACCACCGCCTGCCTGCGCGCCGTGGGGGAGAGCCGCAGCACCGCCTTGGGGGCGACGACGAGCAGCAGCACGCCCGCGATCGAGAAGCGCACCGCCAGGAAGTCGACCGCCGGCACCCGGTCGAGCAGGTCGTGGATCAGGAAGAACGTGCTGCCCCAGCAGGCGGTGATGCCGAGGAGGACGAGGGTGGCGAGCTTCGCCTTCACGACTCGCGCAGCCTCTTGAGCAGCGGGATGTCGCGGTTGTCGGCGTCGCGCGAGTCCGGGGTCTCGAGGATGAACGGGACGCCCTCGGTCTCCGGGTGGCGGAAGAGCTCGACGAACGCCGCCTCGCCGATGTGGCCCTCGCCGATGCGCTGGTGGCGGTCCTTGAACGCGCCCCGGACGTCCATGGAGTCGTTGGCGTGGATGAGCCGCAGGCGCCCCGGGCCGCCGATCTCGACGATCCGGTCGACGGTGGCGGTCGCGCCGCCGGGTTCGTCGAGCGGGGCCCCGGCCGCGAACACGTGGCAGGTGTCGAGGCAGATGCCGGCCTTCGGGTGGAAGTCGAGCGCGGCGAGGTAGGGCTCGAGGTCGTCGACGCCCGCGCACAGCGACCGGCCCTGGCCGGCCGTCGGCTCCAGCAGCAGCCACGGGGCGTCGTCGTCCTCGATCGCTTCGAGGATCGGGAGCAGCGCCTCGCGGACCTGCCTCATCGCCTGGGTGTCGTCGGTGCCGCCGACATAGGAGCCGGTGTGCACGACGACACCCTCGGCGCCGATCTGGGCGGCCCGCTTCAGGTTGTGCGCGATGGCGGCGACGGAGCGCTCGTAGGTCGCCGGGGTGGGGCTGCCGAGGTTCACGAGGTACGGGGCGTGGATGAAGGTCCGGGTGCCCCGCTCGCTCATCAGCTCGCGGAAGGCCGCGTCATCGGCCGGCTTGCCCTCGCTCAGCGCCCAGCCGCGCGGGTTGCCGGTGAAGACCTGGAAGGTCTCGCACCCCACCAGGTCGGCGTTCGCGACGGCTCCGGCGACCAGGCCCTTGCCGACCAGGACGTGGGTTCCGATCGGGTTGCGCACCCGAGGAACCTACCGGTGGGGCCGGCTCAGATGATGGTGAGGGTGATCGTCGAGCCCTTGGGCGCCATGTCGCCGCCGCCGGGGCTCTGGGAGAAGACGAAGCCCAGTCCGAGGTAGCCCGCGGCCTCGTCGGTGACGACCTTGAACCCGAGCGCCTCGAGGGTGTCGGTCGCCGCCTCGACGCCCTGGGCGCGCACCGACGGGACCTCGATCAGCTCGGGACCCCGGGAGACCACGAAGGAGACCTCGTCGCCGCGCAGCACCGTGGTGCCCGCCGCGGGGTCCATCGAGATGACGTCACCCTTGCCGACGCTGTCGGAGTACTGCTCCTCGACGACCTTGCCGGTCAGGCCGCGCGCCTCCAGCCAGGCCAGCGCGTCGTCGACGGGCTTGCCGACCCACTCCTTGAGGTCGACCGGCTTGGGGCCCTTGCTGACGACGAGGTCGACGGGGGAGTCGGGGCGCAGCGTCGTGCCGGCCTTGGGGTTGGACGAGATGACCTGCCCCTTCGGCACGGTGTCGGACCACTGCGCGGTCGTCGTGCCGTAGCCGAGGTTGGTCTCGGCCAGCGCGTCCCGGGCCTCGTCCTCGGTCATCCCCTTGAGCCTGGGTACGTCGTAGCGCTCCTTGCCCAGCGACAGCGTGACCGTCACCGTGCCGCCGTCGAGCACCTTGCCGCCGGGGTCGGGGTCGGTCGCGATCACGTGGCCGGCCTCGACGGTCTCCGAGTAGGCCTTCTCGCCCCACTCGACCGAGAGCCCGGCGTCCTCGAGCTCGGCCTGCGCGTCGGCCTTGGCCAGGCCCAGCACGCTCGGCGTGGAGACGTAGCGGCCGTCGAGGAACCACCAGGCGCCCACGCCCAGCCCGGCGACCAGCAGCACCGCGAGGAGCGTCAGCACGAGCCCGCGGCGGCGTCGCCGTCCGCGCGGGGAGGGCGTGCGGTCGACGGGCGGGGTCGGCGGGGCCTGGGTCCGCAGGAGCGTGGTGCGCTCGGCGGCCTCGCGGGGCTCGAGGAGCGCGGCCATCTCGTGGGAGTCGAAGGGGTCGGGCGTCGTCGTCTCCCGGTCCGCGCGGACCTGGGTCACCAGCGGCGTCAGGTCGGTGGTGAGGTCCGGGTCGTCGACGACGCCCTCGGCCAGGGCGTGGCTGACCCGGCGCGCTTGGTGCAGGAGCACCGCGGCGTCGGCCGGGCGCGCGCTGCGGTCGCGAGCCGTCGCCCGCGCGACCAGCGCGTCGACGTAGGCCTGTGT
>JAEZKN010000199.1 GCA_023415395.1 Actinomycetes bacterium | reverse complement strand
TCGCCATCCGACCGGTCGACGCCCGAGGAGTCGCCGACCCCGACGCCGACGGCCCCGACGACACAGACGCCCTCGCCCCAGGAGACGACCCCGCCCGAGCTCGAGGAGGAGCCCGCCCCGAGCGCCTCCTGAGGATCGCCGCGCGGACCCCCTAACCTGCTCGGATGCGGCGACTTCTCCCTTCCCCCGCCCTGGTCGTGGCCACCCTCGCCTTCGTCCTCGCGGCCAGTGGCGCGAGCTACGCGGCCGGCAAGATCGGCACCCGCGACATCAAGGACGACGCGATCACGAGCGGCAAGATCCGCAACGGCGCCGTGGCGCTCGAGGACCTGCGCGGCTCGGTGGCCGCCCACCTCGGCGTACGCGCCTATGCGAGCGTGGCCGTGAGCCAGGGTCCGACCCTGGAGAGCGCGCGCAGCGACGGGTTCTCCAAGGTGACCCGGCCCAAGACCGGCGTCTACTGCCTCACGCTGACCGACCCGGAGATCGACCCGGAGAAGATCTCCTCGGTCGTGACCGTGGACTGGGACGACTCGACCGGCGCCAACCTCACGGCCTACCTGAGCAAGTCCGCCCACGAGTGCCCCGCGAGCGCCGACATCGGGGTGCGGACGTTCACCTTCACCGCCGGGCGCCCCTACAAGCCCTCCAACAACGTGGCGTTCACGATCCTCGTGCCCTGACGTCCGCGCCGGCCTCGGTTAGCGTGACCGCATGCGTCCCCTCGTGGTGATGGGTGTCTCGGGCTCCGGCAAGTCGACCGTCGGCGCGGCGATCGCCCAGCGGCTCCGCGTGCCGTTCGAGGACGCCGACGACCTGCACCCCTCGGCCAACATCGCCAAGATGAGCCGGGGCGAGCCGCTCGACGACAGCGACCGCTACCCGTGGCTGGAGCTGGTCGGGGAGTGGCTCGCGGTGCACGAGGACGGTGGCGTCATGGGGTGCTCGGCACTCAAGCGGAAGTACCGCGACCAGATCCGCGGGCTCGCGCCGACCACCCAGTTCCTGCTGCTCGAGGGCTCACCGGAGGTGATCGCCGCGCGGCAGGCCGCCCGCCCCGGCCACTTCATGCCGCGGTCGCTGCTCGCCTCGCAGTTCGCGACGCTCGAGCCGCTCGCCCCCGACGAGGACGGGATCGTGCTCAGCGTCGACCAGAGTGTCGACCAGATCGTGCAGGGGTATGTAGACGCCATGCGACTCGAGGAGAGCTGAATGGACGTCGTCGAACCGGTGGCGCCCGGCTGGCAGCTGATCGTCGCCGCGCTGGCCGCGATCGCGCTCATCGTCGTCCTGATCACGCTCGTCAAGCTGCACCCGTTCCTCGCCCTGATCCTCGGCGGTCTCACCGTCGGCATCGTCGCGGGGGAGAACGTCAACGTCGTGCTCGAGTCGTTCGCGACCGGCTTCGGTGAGACCACGGCCGGCGTGGGCGCGCTGATCGCGCTCGGGGCGATGTTCGCCAAGCTGCTCGCGGACTCCGGGGGTGCCGACCAGATCGTCGACACGATCGTGGGGCGGGCGTCCCCGCGCATGCTCCCGTGGGCGATGGCTGCGGTCGGCGCGATCATCGGCCTGCCGATGTTCTTCGAGATCGGCCTGGTGCTGCTGATGCCGGTCATCTACCTCGTCGCGCGGCGCGCCCAGGTCTCGCTGATCACCGTCGGCATCCCGGCACTCGCCGGCCTCTCTGCGATGCACGGCTTCGTGCCGCCGCACCCCGGGCCGGTCACTGCGATCGACTACCTCGGCGCGGATCTCGGGGTGACGCTCGGTCTCGGCCTGGTCGTCGCGGTCCCGACGGTCATCGTGGCCGGCCCGCTCTTCGGCAGCATCGCCGGCCGCTGGGTCGTCGTGGAGGCTCCGGACACCTGGGACTCCCCGGACCGCGACGAGACCACCCGCCCGTCGTTCGGCATCACGATCGCCACGGTCCTGCTGCCGGTCGTGCTCATGCTGGGCAAGGCGATCCTCGACATCGTCATCGACGACCCGGACAACACCGTGCAGCAGGTCGGCGACGTCATCGGCAACCCGTTCGTCGCGCTGCTGATCAGTGTCCTGGTGGCGATGTGGACCTTCGGCGTCGGCACCGGCATGGACCGGGCCACGATCTCCGACACGGTCGGGAGCTCACTGGGACCGATCGCCGGCATCCTGCTGATCGTGGCCGCCGGTGGCGGCTTCAAGCAGGTGCTCGTCGACACGGGCATCGGCACGCTGCTCGCCGACTGGGCCAAGGACGCGAACATCTCGGTGCTGCTCCTGGCCTGGGTCCTCGCGGTCCTGATCCGCCTGGCGACCGGGTCGGCGACGGTCGCCACGATCACCGCGTCGTCGCTCATGATCGGGCTGGTCGAGGGCATGTCGAGCGGGGAGGTCTCGCTGGTCGTGCTTGCGGTCGGAGCCGGCTCTGTCTTCTTCTCGCACGTCAACGACGCCGGCTTCTGGCTGGTCAAGGAGTACTTCGGCATGACCGTCGGTCAGACGGTGAAGACGTGGTCGCTCATGGAGACGGTGCTGTCGGTGACCGGCCTGGTCATGGTGCTGATCCTCGGCATCTTCATCTAGCTCCGCTAGCGACGCCTCGAGAGCAGCCCCTCGCCGAGCGCGTAGAGGTAGCGGCTCGTCGGCACCAGGTCGAGGTCCCGGTCGGCGCCGATGCGGGCCACGCTCGCCATCAGCTCGCCGAGCCGCCGCTGCAGCTCGGCCTCGTCCCCACCGCTGCCGTAGAACGCGTGCACGTCGGCGACGCCGGCGCTCGGGAAGAGCTCCTCGACCAGGGCGTCGATCGCGGGCGCGTCCGCCGTGACCGGCCCGGTGACGACGTTCTGGACGTACCCGAAGGTTGCCTGGGTCCGGATCGCGATCGGCGTGTGCTCGACCATCCACCGCCGGAGCCACTCCTCGCGCACGAGCTCGGCGGGCCGCCGGAGGATCGCCACGTTGGCCAGCGCGTCGGCCCGTGACCCGTCCCAGGACTCCGGCGGATCGAGCCGGCGCCGCTCCTCCACGGCGTACCCGTGCACGGTGCCGGTGGCTGCCAGCGCCGCCGCGACCAGCTCGGCGTCCGCGCCCCAGGTGCTGACGACGGCCCGCACCGGCTGGGGGAAGTGCGGGATCCGCATCGCCGCTGCGACCTCGTCGTCGTCCACGTTGAGCTGGAACCGCTGAGCTCCTGCCTGCCCGAGGTCGGCGTGGAGCCCGCTGTCGTGGAGCGCCGCGAGGTCGTCGCCCCACCACAGGAACATGTTCTTGTCCACGCGCCGACGGTAGCGGCTCAGAGCCGGGTGATCACGTCCTCACCGAAGCGGCGGATGGACTGCGCAGCCTGCTCGAAGCCCGGGCCCTTCGGCAGCCGCGACCGGAGGATGATCCAGTCGTCCTCGCCGAGTCCCAGCTCGTCCCGGAACCGCTCGAGGCTCTCGGTGGCGCGGCTCGCGTCGCCGACGACCATGTACTGCTCGAGGTTGTCGAAGGTGACGTCGTCGAGGGACCGGATCTCCTCGGAGAAGTCGATCATGCCCCAGCGCAGGTAGTAGGCGATCTCGTCGACCCAGAGCGGCCCGAAGGTGTCCCGGGCCTCGGCGTAGGTCTCTGCCACGTACCCGTCGAGCAGCTGGGCGACCACCGGCGTCCGGCCGGCCCGGCGCGCTTCCTCACGATAGAGCTCGATGGTCGCGCGCCGTTGGTCGAGTGGGTCGTAGAAGCCGAGCAGGACGAGGGCGTCGCCGTCCCGTCCGGCGCGCCGGACCGCCGCCTCGGTCGTCCCGGCGAACCACAGGGGCGGGCCGCCGTCCTGGTACGGGCGGGGGTTGACGAGCACGTCCTGCATCGCCCAGTGCTCGCCGTCCCAGTCGAACCGCTCGCCCTCCCAGGCCTTGCGCAGGAAGCGCACGGACTCGCGGAAGCGGGAGAAGCGGGTCTCGTAGGGCTCGCCGAAGTGCTGGAAGTAGCCCTGGTGGTAGCCGGCGCCGACGCCCAGGATGAGCCGCCCGCGCGAGGCGACGTCGACCAGGGCGGCGTCCTCGGCGAGGTGCGTGGGGTTGTAGTACGGCGGCTGCAGCACGCAGGTGCCCAGCTGGATCCGGCTGGTGCGGACCGCCATCGCCATCAGCGCCATCAGGGGCGAGGGCCAGAAGGTCTCGGTGCGCGCGTGCCGCTCAGGGACGAACGCCCCGTGGAAACCCACCTCCTCGGCCAGCACCGCCTCCGCGATCAGGCGGTCCGCGAAGTCCGCCGCCTCGGCCCGGGACGGGAGGGGCCGGTCGTAGGGCCCGCCGTGCGTGTCTGGCATGTATCCGAACTTCACGGGTGGCTCCCTCGATCTCGACCGACTAGGTGGTTGGTTGGGAGATCGTAGAGACGCACGTCACAAACGCGCTAGGTTTCGGACCACATCGACCGACTGATCAGTCGGGAAGGGGAGTCGTATGTCGAAGGTGCTGGTGGCCGGGGCGAGCGGAGTGGTGGGGGCTGCGGTGGTCGAGCACGTGCTCGCCACGACGGACTGGGACGTCGTGGCACTCTCGCGCCGGGTGCCCCGGGTGCGGGCGGAGCGACCCTTCGAGCACGTCGCCCTGGACCTGCGCGACGCCGGTGCGGTCGCTGCCGGTGCCGACGCCCTCGCAGGCGTGACCCACCTGGTCTACGCCGCCCTCTACGAGAAGCCGGGTCTGGTCGACGGCTGGACCGAGGCAGACCAGATGGAGACGAACCGGGCCATGTTCGCGAACCTGCTCGACACGCTCGTGGTGGTCGCCCCCGGTCTCGAGCACGTCTCGCTGATGCAGGGCACCAAGGCGTACGGCGCTCATCTCCACCCGATCCCGGTGCCGGCCCGCGAGGACGCCCCTCGCGACGATCACGCGAACTTCTACTTCCTCCAGGAGGACCACCTCCGGGAGGTCGCCTCGCGGCACGGTCTCCGGTGGACCGTGCTGCGTCCCCAGGTCGTCCTCGGGGGAGCCGTCGGTGCCGCGATGAACCTGGTCCCGGTGCTCGGCGCCTACGCCGCCATCTGCCGCGAGACCGGCGAGCCGTTCTCGTTCCCGGGCGGGGCGTCGTACGTCTGGGAGGCCGTCGATGCCCGGCTCTGCGCCGAGGCGCTGCTCTGGTGCGCGCAGACGCCCGCAGCCCACGGCGAGATCTACAACCTCACCAACGGCGACGTCTTCGAGTGGCGCAACCTCTGGCCGGCGATCGCCGCCACGCTCGGAGTCGAGCCCGGCCCGGACCGGCGACGCGGCATGGCGGAGTTCCTCCGGTCGCACGCCGGCACGTGGGACGCGATCGTCGAGCGGCACGGTCTCGAGCCGTTCGGGCTCGAGGAGCTGGTCGGCGAGTCCGACCACTACGCCGACCTCTGCTTCAACCTCGGTGAGCTGGACGAGGTGTTCCCGCGGTTCGTGAGCACCGTGAAGATCCGCCAGGCGGGCTTCGGCTCCTGCTACGACACCGAGGACACCCTCCGCCACTGGCTGCGGCGCCTCGTCGACGAGAAGGTCCTGCCCGACCTGAGGACGGTCGGCTGACGTCGACGCGCACCACGGTCGCCGTCCGCTCACGCCGTGCGGCTGATCCCGATCGCGTCCAGGGGCAGCGGCACGAGCTCCTCGTCGGTGGCGAGGTGCACCACCTCGACCTCGACGCCGGCGATCCGCCCCGCCTCGTGGAGGAACGCCGCCCAGGCCCGGTCGTCCCGGGTGATCCCGCGGCCGGGACGGGAGCGCAGGAAGGCGAAGGTGTGTCCCGGCTCGTCCCGGGCCAGGAGCCGCAGCACCTCGGGGAACCCGTGGCCGTCGGCGTGCGCGGGCACCTCGTCGGCCTCCGCGATCTTGACGATCTGGGAGGTGGGGCATCGGTCCGGGCCGAGGCGGAGCATCCAGATGCTCTGCTCGCTGAAGCCGAGCGGCTCCATCAGGCCGCACCACAGGGCATGGAGGTCGGCCTGGGTGTGGATCGGTTCGGTGGCATCGAATCGGGTCATGCCGGGACCCTTCCCGCGCGCGGCACACCCGCGGTGCTCCTCCACAGGTCGGCCCAGGTCCGTCGGTGGAACCTCGCGTGGTCGGGGGTGGTGGTTGAGGAAGGCGCTCTGGCGCCTGTCTCGAAACCACCCGCGGGGTTGAGCCGGGGTTTCGAGACGGTTGCTGCGCAACCTCCTCAACCACCGGCGGGACGGTTGCTGCGCAACCTCGTCCACCGGCCCCGGGATCAGAGGACGGACCGGTAGACCTCGACGGTGCGCTCGGCGATGGCATCCCAGGAGAAGTCCGCGATGGCGCGGGCGCGACCGGCGCGGCCCATCGCGGCGGCGCGGGTGGGGTCGGAGACGACGGAGACGAGGGCCTCGGCGAAGTCGGCCACGTACTGGTCGGGGTCGAGCGGGGTCCCCGTGCCGTCCGTGGCCTGCTCGATCGGCACGAGCACCCCGGTCGAGCCGTCCACCACGACCTCCGGGATGCCGCCGGTGGCGGTGGCGACGACGGCGGTCTCGCAGGCCATGGCCTCGAGGTTGACGATGCCCAGGGGTTCGTAGATCGAGGGACAGGCGAACGCCGTCGCGGCGGTCAGCAGTGCGACCACGTCGGGACGAGGCAGCATCTCGGGGATCCAGACGACCCCCGAGCGCGAGGCGCGCAAGGACGCAACGAGCGCCTCCACCTCGGCCATGATCTCCGGGGTATCGGGCGCACCGGCGCAGAGCACGATCTGCACGTCCGGCGGCAGGGAGGCGCAGGCGCGCAGGAAGAGCGGCAGGCCCTTCTGCCGGGTGATCCGGCCGACGAAGACCACCGAGGGCCGGTCCGGGTCCACGCCGTGCGAGCGGACCCGCTCCGGGTCGACGGACGGCGCCCAGTCGGCCGTGTCGATGCCGTTGTGGACGACGTGGACCCGGTCGGGGGAGATCGCCGGGTAGGACCTGAGCACGTCGTCGCGCATCGCGGACGACACGGCGATGACGGCGGCAGCCGCCTCGTAGGAGGTCTTCTCGACCCACGACGAGATCGCGTAGCCGCCGCCGAGCTGCTCGGCCTTCCACGGCCGCAGCGGCTCGAGCGAGTGCGCGGAGACGACGTGCGGCACGTCGTAGAGCAGCGCGGCCAGGTGGCCGGCGAAGTTGGCGTACCAGGTGTGCGAGTGCACGAGGTCGGCGCCGGCGCAGCCGGCCGCGATCGTGAGGTCGACACCCAGGGTGCGCAGGGCGGCGTTGGCTCCGGTCAGCCCCGGGAGGTCGGGGTACGACGCCGTCAGCTCCTCCGCGCGCGGAGCGCCGAACGCGTGCACGTGGGCGGTGACGTCCGAGCGCGCCCGCAGCGCCCGGACCAGCTCGGCGACGTGCACGCCGGCGCCGCCGTAGACCTCGGGTGGGTACTCGCGGGACAGCACGTCGACTCGCACGCTGCCGAACCTACCGCCGGACCACTACGTTGGGCACATGCCACCGAGCTCCCGCAAGAAGGTCCTCGCGATCGTCCTGGCGGGAGGCGAGGGCAAGCGCCTGATGCCGCTGACCGCGGACCGGGCGAAGCCGGCGGTGCCCTTCGCCGGGATCTACCGGCTGATCGACTTCGCCCTGTCGAACGTGGTCAACAGCGGCTACCTCAAGGTCGTCGTGCTGACGCAGTACAAGTCGCACAGCCTCGACCTGCACGTCACCCAGACCTGGCGGATGTCGACGATGCTCGGCAACTACGTGAGCCCGGTGCCGGCGCAGCAGCGGGTGGGGAAGCACTGGTACCTCGGCAGCGCCGACGCGATCTACCAGTCGCTCAACCTGCTCCGCGACGAGAAGCCCGACATCGTGGTGGTCGTGGGGGCGGACCACGTCTATCGCATGGACTTCTCGCAGATGGTGGCCCAGCACGTGGAGAGCGGCGCGGCCTGCACGGTGGCCGCGATCCGCCAGCCGATCGAGCTGGCCGACCAGTTCGGCGTGATCGACGTCCACCCCGACGACCCGAGCCGCATCCGCGAGTTCCTGGAGAAGCCGACCGACCCGGTCGGCCTGCCCGACAGCCCTGGCGAGGTGCTCGCGTCGATGGGCAACTACGTCTTCGACGCCGACGCGCTCGTCGAGGCGGTCACCCGCGACGCGACCGAGATCGGCTCCAAGCACGACATGGGCGGCGACATCGTCCCGGCGTTCGTGCGTCGTCAGCAGGCCGGCGTCTACGACTTCAAGGACAACGACGTGGCCGGATCGACCGGGCGCGACCGCGACTACTGGCGCGACGTCGGGACCCTGGGCTCCTACTTCGCCGCGCACATGGACGTCGTCTCGCCGCTGCCGGTCTTCAACCTCTACAACTTCGACTGGCCGATCTTCACCTCCTACGGTCCGCAGCCCCCGGCCAAGCTGGTGCAGGGACCGGGCGGGGAGCGCGCCGAGGTGGACGAGGCCGTGCTCTCGCCGGGCGTCGTGGTCACGGGAGGCTCGGTGCGCCGGTCGGTGCTCTCGCCGGCGGTGCGCGTCGACGCCGGCGCGGAGGTGACCGGTGCGGTGCTGATGAACGGCGTGCACGTCGGTGCCGGCGCGGTCGTGCGCAACGCGATCCTGGACAAGAACGTCGTGGTCCCGCGCGGTGCGCACGTCGGTGTCGACCCGGTGGCCGACCGCGCCCGCGGCTTCCTCGTGGAGGAGGGGCTGACGGTCCTGGGCAAGGACCAGCACTTCCCCGGTTGATGCTCCGCCCCGGTTGATACTCCGCGCCGGGAGGCGCATCCTCGAAGGAGGAGGTCGCGATGCGTAGTTCGACTCTTCCCGACGGAATGCCGGTCCTGTCCCGCGGCAAGCACCGCACGCCGAAGCGGGGCGCGTGCTTCATGGAGATCGCCTCGGTGCTCGCGGGCGAGCGCTGGAGTGACCATCCGTCGTGCACCCATCCGCTGCTCGCGCAGCTGGCCCGGCAGGTCAACGACCTCATGACCGACGACGGGAGACGCACGCTGACGCCGCTGATCCCGTCCGTGATCGGACGACAGGGCGACGACGACACGTGGTTCGCGCTGTCGGCCGCCGTCGCGACCAGTCAGCTGCTGGAGCTGCCGGAGCAGACCCAGCGCGTGCTCGCCGCGGGCCTGTTCCGGGTCGCCCAGCTCGCCCCCGACGACGCCGTCCGGCACCAGGCGCGCACCGCGCTCGCGCTCGTGCCCGGAGCCGTGGCCTGGGTGGAGCGTCTCGCCCTTCGCGACCGCATCGACGAGCGCACCTTCGCCGAGCGCTGCGCGCCCGCGATGGTCCGCAGCACGGTCGAGGGCGTGGTCGTCAACGCCCGTGCGGGGTCCGAGGCCGACCGCCGGTTGCGGGCCGTCCTCGAGACCGGCATCGCGACGGTCCCGACTACACCACTCCTGCCGCTCGAGCCGCCTCGGCGTACGCCGCCGCGAGGGTTGTCACGGTCTCGTGCGCGTTGAGCCCGCTCGGGTTCGGCACCACCCACACCTCCGCGCCCTCGAGCCGCTCGGGCTGGCGACCGGCCACGGCCTTGCGCACGCCGAAGGCGGAGCGGTACGCCGTGATGCCCGCGACCGCCACGACCCGGGGTCGCACCCGAGCGACCGTCGCGACCAGCTCCTGCCCGCCGGCCCGCAGCTCGTCGTCGGTGAGCTCGGAGGCTCGGGCCGTCGCGCGACGTACGAGGTTGGTGATGCCGATGCCCCGCGCCCGTAGGCGGTCGCGGTCGGCGTCGGTCATGCCGTCGGACGGGCTGATCGGCTCGGTGATGATCCCGGCGAGCAGCAGCGCGGGGTAGAAGCGGTTCGCCGGGTGGGCGAAGTGCGTCTGGGTCGCCGCCGTCCAGAGCCCGGGGTTGATGCCGACGAACAGCAGCCGGACGTCGGGTCCGAGCAGGTCGGGCACCTCGGCGTCGCGGAAGGACTCGAGCTCGGCGCGGGTGAAGCGGGCCACGGCCGAAGCCTGCCACGTTCGGAACCCGCGGCCGACGGGCACCGTCCCAGCACCATGCGACACCTGCTCGGAGCGATCGCCGTCCTGCTCGCCCTGACCGGCTGCGGGGAGGAGGACCCGGAGCCCGCGGTCCACCCGCCGGCGACGGTGGACCCCGTGCTCGTGCACGCGACCTCCGGGCGGGGCGCTCCTGCGACGGAGGCGACCGCGCTGCCGGACGCCGCCGCCGTCGAGGAGTACGCCGCGCAGTTCGACGACGTCCTGGCCGAGAAGGTGCAGCGGGCGGCGGCCGGGATCGAGGTCGGCGCGGACGAGCACCTCGTCGCCCAGGTGCTGGCGGTCGGCTGCGACGTACCGCCCGCTGCGGCGTACCGGGACGGCGCGTTCGTGCCGGCCGAGGTCGCCTCGCCCCTGGAGGAGTGCTTCGCCCCGGTCACGACCGTGGCGCTGGCCGCGGTCCCGGAGCAGGGCGACTAGGGCGCGCGGTAGCGCACCGAGATCGCGTTCGCGACCCGGCGCTCGAAGCCGTCGGACGGCCGGTTCAGCACCGCCCGCTTGCCCTGCCGGTTGCGCGCGACCATCGTCGAGGACCCGCCGCCGTCGAGGTTGATCGCCTCGTCGGCGCCGAGGTCGACCATCAGGTTCGCGAGCTCGACCATCGTGGAGCCGCGGCTCCGGCTGGACCGGCCGTCGACCACGAGCAGCAGCACCTCGCCGGTGTCGTCGTCGACGCCGACGGCCGTCCGCGGGTGGAGGGTGCGGTCGTCGACCGCGCGGATGATCCCCTCGTGGACCAGGTAGTTGTTGCCGCTGATGGCCATCTGGGGACGTCCGTCCAGCCGGTAGCGCACCTTCACCGAGGTGCCGACCGGCAGCTGCCGGCGCAGCTGGACCGCGCCCTGACCGCGGCCGACCAGCACGGTGCCGGGGATCTTCCTGTCGACCCCGAGCCTGCCGCGGTTCTTGACGACGCGGCCGTTCTCGACGATGACCTCGCGGACCTTCTCGCGCTGCCCCTGGGTGACCGCGTAGCCGGCCGTGCGCCCCCACCGGTGGGTGTAGACGCCGATGCCGCCGGGAGCGACGAACGGCGAGTTCAGGTTGGTGACCTCGAGGTCGCCGTGGCCCACGATCCGCGCCGTCATGGGGAGGTCCCCGATGTCGGCTCGGCCGCGGCGGTCGATGAAGAACGCCCTGTTCCACCCCGCCTGCCGCGCGTGCAGCAGGCCGAGCTCCCGGTCCTTGCCGAGCCCGAGGGGTGCACCGGTGCGCCCGATGTCGTAGAAGTCGCCGTTGACCCCGGCGACCGCCTTGTCCCGGGCGAGGATGTCCGCGACCGGCGCGACCCGGCGCACCGCGCCCATGCTGGCGTAGTCGATCGTCAGTCCCGGCGTGCTCGGGTCGATGGTGAGCAGGTGCGCCCGGATCGGGCCGCGCGCGTCGGTCTGGCTCCAGCGCGCGTAGGTCACGCCCGGCGCGACCTCCCAGCCGACCTCGTCGGTCGTGGTGGTCCGCCCGGAGGGGGCGAGGGGGAGGACCGGCGTGCCCGCCTCGCCGCCCGAGGAGTGCTGCGGGTGCAGGACCCGCGGCGACGACGAGGAGGGCTGCGCGGGCTGCGTGTGGCGTCCGGGGTCGCCGGCCAGGGCCGGCGCCGCTGCGAGGAGGGCGCACACGGTCAGGCCGGCCGAGAGGGTCAGTCGGATGCGCACCTGTTCAAGGCTAAGCCGACCACTCCCACGATTCCTGGAGGCTAGGGTGCGATTCGTGCCGGCGTGGAACACCTTCGTGGAGGGCGACAACCTCGACGTCTTGCCGACCTTGGAGACCGTCGACCTGATCTACATCGACCCGCCCTACAACACCGGCAACGACTTCGCCTACCGCGACGCCTTCGCCGGGCACGCGGCGTGGACCGCGATGATGCGGCCGCGGCTGGAGGCGGCGCGCGAGCTGCTGCGCGAGACCGGCGCGATCTTCGTGAGCATCGACGACCACGAGGTCGCGCACCTGCGGATCCTCATGGACGAGGTGTACGGCGAGGAGCAGTTCCTCGCGCAGGTCGTGGTCAACCTCAACCCCAAGGGCCGCCAGCTGGGGCGGGGGTTCGCCACGAGCCACGAGTACCTCCTCGTGTACGCGCGCGACGCCCGGCGTACCGTCCTCGACGCGACCTCGCCCGACCACGTCGACGAGCGCGACTTCCCGCTGACCGCGCCCGACGGACGGCGCTACCGGCACCTGCCGCTGCGCAACACCAACAAGAAGTTCAACCCGGTGACCGCGCGGACGCTGCACTTCACGGTGTGGGGCGACCCGGACTCCGGGCGGGTGTCGACGACGCCGTTCGAGGGCGCGGTGGAGATCGGGCCGGTCTTCGGCGACGGCCGGCCGGCGGTGTGGCGGTGGAGCCGCCCCCGCATCGACGAACGCCCCGACGACCTGGTCTGCCGGCGGGTCAACGGCAGGCTGGGGGAGCGGGTCGACGTCTACCAGCGCGACTGGCTGCACCCCGGCACCCGCCGCAAGAAGCTGCGCACGATCTGGCTCGCCGAGGAGGTCGGCTCGACCGACACCGCCGTGCAGGAGCTCAAGGACCTCGTCGGCCACGTCTTCGAGTCGCCCAAGCCGACCGGGCTGGTGCGCCGGATCCTCGGCACGATGCCGGACGACGTGGTCGTCCTCGACTTCTTCGCCGGCAGCGGGACGACCGGCCACGCGGTCGCGCTGCAGAACGCCGCCGACGGCGGCCCCTGTGT
>JAEZKN010000135.1 GCA_023415395.1 Actinomycetes bacterium | reverse complement strand
TCGCCCTGATGGCCACGCTCGGCCACACCCCCGAGGGCCTGGTCCGCCGCGACGACCTCCCCCAGCCCGGACCGATCGACCTCTACGTGTGCTCCCGTCCGGGCCTGCCCGCCGAGGTCGCCGAGCTCGCCGTCGCCGCGGTCCGACCCCTCCTCGACCCCGAGAGGCAGCTGACGGCGTAACGGCGGCCCGGCCGGGCAGCGGTCCCTACAGCAGACCCAGCTCCACGGCCTCCTCCCACAGCTCCTCGCGGACGCTCGGGTGGGCGGCGTGGTCGATCAGCTGGCGGGCCTGCTCGCGCTGGTCGCGGCCGTAGAGCTCGGCCACGCCCTGCTCGGTCACGACCGCGGTCATCTGGAACGACGTCACCGGCTCGTCGACCAGCGGCACGATCGTGGAGGTGTCCGCCTTGGGGTGCCACGACCGCATCGCGATGAAGGCCTGACCGCCCTCCGCGTGCATGGCACCGACGAAGAAGTCGGTCTGGCCGCCGAAGCCGGAGTGGATGCGGGCACCGATGCGCGAGGCGTTGGCCTGGCCGAAGAGGTCCACCTGCAGGGCGGTGTTCACGCTCACCATCCGCTGGTTCTGCGCGATCCGCGCCGGGCTGTTGGTGACCTCGGTGCGCCGCATCTCGATCCGCTCGTTGCCGTCGGCCCACTCCAACAGCTCCGGGGAGCCGAAGAGGAAGGACGCGGTGATCGGCACGTTCCGGTCGAGCGCACCGACCTTCTCGAGGGCGTAGATGCTGTCGGAGAACATCTCGGTCCACACCCGCAGCCCGCTGCGGCTGGTGAGCCCGTGCAGCGTCGCGTCGGGTACGGCGCCGATGCCGGCCTGCAGGGTCGACCCGTCGCTCACGCGGTCGGCGACGAGGGCACCGATGCGGGCGGAGGCCTCGTCGATCCGGCTGCCGGGTGCGCTGGGCAGCGGGGCGTCGGCGTCGACGAGGACGTCGACGAGGTCGAGGTCGAGCAGCGCGTCGCCGTACGTCCACGGCATCTGGTCGTTGACCTGGGCGACCACCAGCCCGCCGCGGCGCTTCGCGGACTCGATCGCCGCCGGCAGCACGTTGACCTCGACGCCGAGCGAGACCTTGCCGTCCCGGGGGCGGCTGGTGTGCAGCACGACCAGGTCGGGCGGGAGGGCGGTGCCGAAGAGCGTGGGCACCATCGAGAGCCGCGACGGCACGTAGGAGAGCCGGGGGCTGCGCCGCTGGCCGGGCCCCACGAAGGAGGTCTCGAGCGTCACCCCGTCACGGTCGGGCAGGCCGGGCTGGCCGTTGAGCGCCCAGAGGCGGTACTCGTCGAGCGAGGCGTCCACGAGGCCGAGGGTGTGCCACGGGGTGGCGTGGTTGCCGGTGACGACGACACGGGGGTTGGCGGGCAGGGCCGAGAGCGCTGGTGCGAGATCCACGTCCCTGATTCCACCAGACCCCCGGCTGCCCGGTCACGGGACGGAAGTCCCCCTGCCGGTGACCTTCACCCTGCCGCCCGCCGCGACCGGCGCGACGGCGCGGGGGTTGGTCAGAAGCGCGCGGGCTCCCGGTACTCGCCCCACTCGGCGCGCAGCGCGTCGCAGATCTCGCCCAGGGTCGCCTCGGCGCGGCAGGCGTCGAGCATCGGCTCGATCATGTTCTCCTCGGCGCGGGCCGCGGCGACCATCCGCTCGATCGCCGCCGAGACCGCCGCGTCGTCGCGGCCCTCGCGCCGTGCCTTCAGCATCGAGACCTGCTCGACCTCGACCTCGTGGGAGACCCGCAGGATCTCCAGGTCGTGGGTGACCGACTCCTCGTGGCAGTTCACGCCGACGATCCGCTTCTCGCCCTTCTCGAGCGCGACCTGGTACCGGAACGCGGCCTCGGCGATCTCGGACATGAACCAGCCCTCCTCGATGCCGCGCAGCAGGCCGCGCGTCACGAGCCACTCGCCGCCGCGCACCGCCTCGGCGAGCTGCTCGGGCTGGTCGGAGGTCAGCGCGGAGCCGCCCATCGCCAGGATCCTGTCGAAGATCGCGGACGCCTCGGCCTCGATCCGGTCGGTCAGCGCCTCGACGTACCAGGAGCCGCCCAGCGGGTCGGCCACGTTGACGACGCCGGTCTCCTCCATGATCACCTGCTGGGTGCGCAGCGCGATCTCGGCCGCCTGCTCCGAGGGGAGCGCGAGCGTCTCGTCGAGGGCGTTGGTGTGCAGCGAGTTGGTGCCGCCGAGCACCGCCGACAGCGCCTCGATGCCGGTGCGGACGACGTTGTTGTAGGGCTGCTGCGCGGTGAGCGAGACGCCGGCGGTCTGGGTGTGGAACCGCAGCCACTGCGCCTTCTCGGTCTGGGCGCCGTAGACGTCGCGCATCCACCGCGCCCAGATCCGGCGGGCGGCGCGGAACTTGGCGATCTCCTCGAAGAAGTCCACGTGGGCGTCGAAGAAGAACGACAGCCCGGGGGCGAACACGTCGACGTCGAGGCCGCGCGAGAGGCCGAGCTCGACGTACCCGAAGCCGTCGGCGAGCGTGAACGCGAGCTCCTGCGCGGCCGTCGAGCCGGCCTCGCGGATGTGGTAGCCGGAGACCGACAACGGCTTGTACGCCGGGATGTTCGCAGCGCAGTACTCCATCAGGTCACCGATGAGCCGCAGGTGCGGCTCCGGCGCGAAGAGCCACTCCTTCTGCGCGATGTACTCCTTGAAGATGTCGGTCTGGAGCGTGCCGTTGAGCGTGGTGGTGTCGACGCCGGCGCGCTCCGCGGCGACGAGCATCATGCAGAAGACCGGGACGGCGGGGCCGCTGATGGTCATCGAGGTGGTGACGTCGCCGAGGTCGATGCCGTCGAAGAGGATCTCCATGTCGGCGACCGAGTCGATCGCGACGCCGCAGTGGCCGACCTCGCCGAGCGACTTGGGGTCGTCGGAGTCGCGACCCATGAGCGTGGGCATGTCGAAGGCGACCGAGAGCCCGCCGCCACCGCGACCGAGGATCATCCGGTAGCGCTCGTTGGTCTGCCGGGCGTTGCCGAAGCCGGCGAACTGCCGGATCGTCCAGGTCCGTCCGCGATAGCCGGTCGGGTAGAGGCCGCGCGTGAACGGGAACTCGCCGGGCCACTCGGACTCGTCGGTGCCGTAGGCCGGCTCGACCTCGAGCCCGCTGAGCGTGGTGAAGTCGGACTCGCGGACGCGGGACTTCTCGTAGCGGGCCTGCCAGCGGGCGCGTGCGTTCTCGCTCATGACGAAATAGTAGGACGTCCTAGTAGTTGCGCCAAGCGCGGGACGCTCCGCCCTCAGAAGTCGCCGGCGTCCTTGCGGACCGGCGCCAGCAGCGCCGACAGCGACGCCAGGTCCGCGTCCGAGAGCGCGCCGAGCGCGAAGTCGGCGTCGACGAGGTCCCGGGTCGCCCGCTCGACCAGCTCGCGCCCCGCCGGGGTGATCTCGGCGAGCACGGCGCGGCCGTCCTCGGGGTGGGCGCGGCGCTCGACCAGGCCGGCCGCCTCGAGGCGCCGCACGATCGAGGTCACCGAGGTCGGGTGCACCTGGAGCCGCTCCCCCATCTTGCCCAGCGGCAGCGAGCCGCGGGAGGAGAAGACCAGGAGCACCAGCGCCTCGTAGCGGGCGAAGGTGAGGCCGTGCGGCTTGAGGATCGCGTCGAGCCGCCCGATCACGAGCTGCTGCACCCGCATGAGCGAGGTGACCGCGTGCATCGCCGGCACCCGGCCCCAGTGCTCGCCCCACTGGCGCGCGGCTTCGTCGATCGGGTCGAACGGGAGGGTCACGGGAAGAGGCTAGAGGTGGCCCGGCCCGGACGTCCGCCCTACTCCAGCTCGCGCAGGTAGGTGACGGCCGAGCCGACGAAGCCGGTGGCGAGGTCGGCGCCGCTGGCGCCGGCGGTCCGGGCGGACCGCGCCAGGCCGTCGGGATCGGCGGCCACCCAGAACAGGCCGGACGCGACGAGCAGCACCAGGACTGCCTTCTTCATGGGGAAGCTCTCCATCTGCAGTGACACCCCGCCCGAGCCGGCGGAGCCATGACATGGATCGCTCGATGTCTACCCGACCTCGGCGCAGGGTCGCCACCGGACACGCCGGTCTAGACCGGCCTGGGTGTTGGTGCTGGTTCACCACGTGAAGTGGGCGAACCCACACTTCTCACGGTGTGCCCGCCGTGGGAGGTGCCGGTTCACCCACTCACCATGGTGAACCAGCAGCGCCCAGAGGTTCAGTCGGCGAACGTCGCCAGCAACGTGTCGGCGGCGGCGTACGGGTCGGTCTCGCCGGCGACGACCGCCGCGGCGAGGTCGTCCAGCTCGGAGCGGCCGTGGACGTCGCCCCAGCGCGAGCGGAGCGCGGTCACGGCGATCGCCTCGATCTCGTCGCGCGCGCGGCGGGTACGCCGGCGGTCGAGCTCGCCGCTCGAGGCGAGCCACGCGCGGTGCTGGTCGAGCGCCTCGACCACCTCGGCCACGCCCTCGCCCTTCTGGGCGACGGTGAGGAGGATGGGCTGCTTCCACGCGCCCGCGGGCCGCTCGGCCAGCGCGAGCATCGAGCGCAGGTCGCGGCGCACCTGCTCGACGCCGTCGCGGTCGGCCTTGTTGACGACGTAGAGGTCGCCGATCTCGAGGATGCCGGCCTTCGCGGCCTGGATGCCGTCGCCCATCCCCGGCGCGAGCAGCACCATGGTGGTGTCGGCCAGCCCGGCGATCTCGACCTCGCTCTGCCCGACGCCGACGGTCTCGACGAGGATCACGTCGCAGCCGGCGGCGTCGAGCACACGCAGCGCCTGCGGGGTGGTCCAGGCCAGGCCGCCGAGGTGCCCCCGGGAGGCCATCGAGCGGATGTAGACGTCGCGGTCGAGCGCGTGGTCCTGCATCCGGACCCGGTCGCCGAGCAGCGCGCCGCCGGAGAACGGCGAGGAGGGGTCCACGGCCAGGACGCCGACCCGCTTGCCGGCCCGGCGCAGCTCGGTGACCAGTGCGCTCGTCGAGGTGGACTTGCCGACGCCCGGCGACCCGGTGATGCCGATGACCTGGGCGTGGCCGGCATGCGGCGCGAGCGCCGCCATCACCTCCCGCAGGAGCGGGGACTCGTCCTCGACCAGCGAGATCAGCCGGGCAACCGATCGAGCGTCGCCCTCACGGGCGCGCTCGACCAGCTGCTCGACGGAGTCAGCTCGTCGGGACACGCACGATCAGGGCGTCGCCCTGTCCGCCGCCACCGCAGAGCGCGGCGGCACCGACGCCGCCGCCGCGGCGCTTGAGCTCGAGCGCCAGGTGCAGCACCACCCGGGTGCCGGACATGCCGACGGGGTGGCCCAGGGCGATGGCGCCGCCGTTGACGTTGACCTTCGAGTCGTCGAGCCCCAGCTCGCGCGCCGAGGAGATGCCGACCGCGGCGAACGCCTCGTTGAACTCGACCAGGTCGAGGTCGGTGGGCGCGATGCCCTCCTTGTCGCACGCCTTGGCCGTCGCGGCGGCGGGCTGCAGCTGCAGGGTCGAGTCGGGGCCGGCGACCTGGGCGTGCGAGCCGATCTCGGCCAGCCACTCCAGGCCGAGCTCCTCGGCCTTGGCCTTGCTCATCACGACGACCGCGGCGGCACCGTCGGAGATCTGCGAGGAGGAGCCGGCCGTGATCGTGCCGTCCTTGGAGAACGCCGGGCGCAGCTTGCCGAGCGAGTCGGCGGTGGTGTCGCCCCGCACGCCCTCGTCGGTGGCGAACCGGATCGGGTCGCCCTTGCGCTGCGGGATCTCGACCGCGACGACCTCGTCGTCGAAGACGCCGTTCTTCCAGGCGGTCGCGGCCTTCTGGTGCGACTGCGCCGCGAACTCGTCCTGCTCCGCACGGGTCAGGTTGGCCGCGGCGGCGTTGCACTCCTCGGTCAGCAGGCCCATCGCCTGCGAGGTGAACTGGTCGAACAGCGCGTCGTAGGCCATCGAGTCGACGAGCTTGACGTCGCCGAACTTGATGCCCTCGCGCGACTTCGGCAGGAAGTGCGGGGCGTTGGTCATCGACTCCATGCCGCCGGCCACCACGATCTCCACCTCGCCGGCGCGGATCAGCTGGTCGGCCAGCGCGATCGCGTTGAGGCCCGAGAGGCAGACCTTGTTGATGGTGATCGACGGGACGTTCATCGGGATGCCGCCCTTGACGCCCGCCATCCGGGCGGGGTTCTGGCCGGCACCGGCCAGGATGACCTGACCCATGATCACGTAGTCGACCTGGTCGCCCGAGACGCCGGCCTTCTCCAGCGCGCCCTTGATGGCGACGCCACCGAGGTCCGCGGCCGAGAAGTCCTTGAGGCTGCCGGAGAGGCGGCCGATCGGGGTGCGCGCCCCCGCGACGATGACGGACGGACCGGACATGCGTGCCTCCAGAGAAGTTCGTTGGTGGATCCCTCCGACCCTACCCACGCGGCCCTCCCACCGGCGAGGGTGGAACATGTCACACCCCCTCGCGGGCCCGCGCCCGGCGTACGACGATGTCGCCATGAGCTCCCCGTCCGGCATGGCCGCCGCCGCCCACCTGTTCACCGCGATCGACCACGTCGGCATCGCGGTCCCCGACCTCGACGCCGCCATCGCGTTCTACGAGGAGACCTACGGGATGCGCCTGGCGCACCAGGAGGTCAACGAGGAGCAGGGCGTGCGGGAGGCGATGATGGCCGTCGGCGACTCCGGCAGCCACATCCAGCTGCTCGCCCCGCTCGACGAGCGGTCGACGATCGCCAAGTTCCTCGACACCAAGGGCCCGGGCATCCAGCAGATGGCCTACCGGGTCGTCGACGTCGACGCCGTCAGCGCGATCCTGCGCGAGCGCGGCGTGCGGCTGCTCTACGACGAGCCGCGGCGGGGCACCTCGGACTCGCGGATCAACTTCATCCACCCCAAGGACGCCGGCGGCGTGCTCGTCGAGCTGGTGGAGCCAGCGAAGTAGGTCACACAAGGTGTTGCACCCTGTTACCGGTGGGTAATCTCCCGCCCACCACCGACCCCGACCCGGTCACCGAACCTAGGAGCCGACGTGCAGCACATCCTCGACGCGATCATGGCCGGTGACACACCGGCCGAGGACTTCGCGCACCTGCAGATCCCGGACCACTACCGCGCGGCCACCGTCCACAAGGACGAGGTCGACATGTTCGAGGGCATGTCGACCAAGGAGAAGGACCCGCGCAAGTCCATCCACGTCGAGGACGTGGCGCTGCCCGAGCTCGGCCCGGGCGAGGCGCTGGTGGCGGTGATGGCCTCGGCGATCAACTACAACACCGTGTGGACCTCGATCTTCGAGCCGGTCTCCACCTTCGGCTTCCTCGAGCGCTACGGCAAGCTCTCCCCGCTGACCAAGCGGCACGACCTGCCCTACCACGTGGTCGGCTCCGACCTGGCCGGCGTCGTGCTCAAGACCGGTCCGGGCGTCACCAAGTGGCAGCCCGGCACCGAGGTCGTGGCCCACTGCCTCTCGGTCGAGCTCGAGGAGCCCGACGGCCACGACGACACGATGCTCGACCCGCAGCAGCGGATCTGGGGCTTCGAGACCAACTTCGGCGGCCTGGCCGACGTGGCGCTGGTCAAGGCCAACCAGCTGATGCCCAAGCCCGCCCACCTCACCTGGGAGGAGGCCGCGTCCCCGGGACTGGTCAACTGCACGGCGTACCGCCAGCTGGTGAGCAAGAACGGCGGCGCGATGAAGCAGGGCGACAACGTCCTGATCTGGGGCGCCTCCGGCGGGCTCGGCGGCTTCGCCACGCAGTACGCCCTCAACGGTGGCGCCACCCCCGTGTGCGTGGTCTCGAACGAGGAGAAGGCCGCCATCGCCCGCTCGATGGGCGCGGAGCTGATCATCAACCGCTCCGAGGAGGGCTACCGGTTCTGGAAGGACGAGCACACCCAGGACCCGAAGGAGTGGAAGCGCTTCGGCGCGAAGATCCGCGAGCTCACCGGCGGTGAGGACATCGACATCGTCTTCGAGCACCCGGGCCGGGAGACCTTCGGCGCCTCCGTGTACGTCACCCGCAAGGGCGGCACCATCACCACCTGCGCCTCCACCAGCGGCTACATGCACGAGTACGACAACCGCTACCTGTGGATGAACCTCAAGAAGATCGTCTCCAGCCACTTCGCGAACTACCGCGAGTCGTGGGAGGCCAACCGCCTCATCGCCAAGGGCAAGATCCACCCGACCCTGTCGAAGTCCTACCCCCTCGCCGAGGTCGGCCAGGCCACGCTCGACGTCCACCAGAACGCCCACCAGGGCAAGGTCGGGGTGCTCTGCCTCGCTCCTGAGGAGGGCCTCGGCGTCCGCGACGAGGAGATGCGCGCCCAGCACATCGACGCGATCAACCGCTTCCGCGGAGTCTGACCGACCCCCTTCCCGGAGATCGGTCGGCCCGTTGGCCGGGTCGGGCTGGGATCGCCCGCCACGATCCGCAACACTGGGTGCCTACGACCGATCTCCGGAAGGGTTCAACGCTGTGACGAGCGACCAGGGACTGTCCATCTTCGACGACAACGAGCCGAGCGAGGACGGGACGGACGGCGCCGCCGACGACGCCACCCAGG
>JAEZKN010000095.1 GCA_023415395.1 Actinomycetes bacterium | reverse complement strand
CGCGGCTGAGCGCCTCCTGCTCGGCGCGCAGCTCCTCGATCCGCTCGTCGGTGTGGTCGAGGTCGAGCAGCCGGGTCGCGGAGCGCTCGGCCCAGGCGAGCACCTCGTCGATGGTCTCGCCGTACTTCCGGGTGAGCGAGGTCAGCGCGGCCCGCCGCTCGGACACCGCCGCCAGCCGGGCGGGGTCGGTGTCGATCCGCGCGGCGTAGGACGCGACGTCGGCGGCGAGGTCGGAGAGCAGGTAGGTGATCTCGGCGAGCCGGTCGGCCAGCTCACCGGCCTCGGCGTCGTGCTCGCGGACGCCGTCCAGGAGACCCCGGGCCGCCGAGGTGGCCGCGAGCGCGTCCGGGTCGCCCTGCTCGCTCGAGAGGGCCTCCCGGGCCTGCTCGGCGGCCGTGCGCAGCGTGTCGGCGAACCCCAGCCGCGACTCCTCGGCCGCGAGCGTGGCGTCCTCCCCCGGCTCCGGCGCGACCGCCTCGACCTCGCCGAGCCCGAACCGCAGCAGGTCCGCCTCCTGCGCGCGCTCGCGGGCATGGGCGACGACCTCGTCGAGCTCGCGCTCCACCGTCTCGAGCCGGTGGTGGACCTCCGCGTACGACGCCAGCAGGGTCGCCAGCGCCTCTCCCCCGAAGCGGTCCAACGCCTCGCGCTGGGCCTGGGCGCGCAGCAGCCGGTGCTGGTCGGACTGCCCGTGCACGGCCACCAGGGGCTCGGCCACGCCGGCGAGCGTGGAGACGGGCACCGAAGCGCCGCCGACGAAGGCGCGCGAGCGGCCCTCGGCCGACACGTTGCGGGCCAGCACGACGCGGTCGTCCTCGACCTCGCCCCCCGCCTCCTCGACGGCGTCCGCGAACGCGGCGAGGTCACCGACGCGCACGACGCCCTCGACGCGGGCCGTCTTCGCGCCGGTGCGCACGGCGCCGCTGTCGGCGCGGCCTCCGAGCAGCAGCCCGAGCGCGGTGACGATCATCGTCTTGCCGGCGCCGGTCTCACCGGTGATCACGGTCAGCCCCGGCCCGAGCTCGAGCGTGGAGGAGTCGATCACGCCGAGCTCGCCGATCCGGATCTCCTCAAGCATCCTCGCCTCCCAGCGCGAGCCGGCGGCGGCGTTCGGTGGAGCCGCGCCAGCCCTCGACGGAGAGGCCGAACTTCGCCACCAGCCGGTCGGTGAAGGGCGCCTCGTGCAGCCGGACCAGCCGCACCGGGGTCTCCCCGCGGCGGACCTCGATCCGGGCCCCGGGCGGCAGGTCGAACGCGCGCCGGCCGTCGGCCCACAGCACGCCGTAGCCGTCGGTGCGCGCCAGCACCTCCACGGCCAGCGCCGAGGTGGGTGCCACGACCAGCGGCCGCGCGAAGAGCGCGTGCGCACTGATCGGGACCATGAGCAGCGCCTCGACCCCCGGCCACACGATCGGGCCGCCGGCGCTGAAGTTGTAGGCGGTCGAGCCGGTCGGCGTCGCGCAGACCACGCCGTCGCAGCCCCAGCGCGAGAGCGGGCGGCCGTCGACCTCGACGACCACCTCGATCATCCGCTCGCGGGCGGCCTTCTCGACGCTGGCCTCGTTGAGCGCCCAGGTGCGGGCGACGACCTCGCCGTCGCGGTGCACCGTGACGTCCAGCGTGAGCCGGTCCTCGATCGTGTAGCGCCGGTCGACGATCGCCTCCATCGTCGACTCCAGGTCCTCGTACTCGGCCTCGGCGAGGAAGCCGACGTGCCCGAGGTTCACCCCGAGCACGGGGGTGCCGGTGCGGTGGGTCAGCTCGGCCGCACGCAGGATCGTGCCGTCGCCGCCGATGACCACGACCAGCTCGCAGTCCTCGCTGACGTCCTCGGAGGCCACCTCGATCGTGGACTCGGCGTCGACCAGCCCGAGGTCCGTGGCCTCGCCCTGGAGCAGGCGGACGACCAGTCCGTTCGCGGTCAGCGCCTTGACGAAGCCGCGCGCCACCTCGCGGGCGTCGTCACGCCCGGTGTGGGCCACGAGCAGCACGCGGCGGGTCGGCGTCGGGTCGGTCATCCCTCCACCTTCTCACCCGCCGCCCCCGGTGGCGCAGCGGCACGCACCACGGTGTGGATGGCGTCCTCGTCGAGGGTCGCCGGGCCCTGCCGCAACCACAAGAAGAACTCGACGTTCCCGGACGGGCCGGGCAGCGGGCTGGTCGCCACCATGCGGGCCCCCCAGCCGCGCTGGGCCGCCGCGGCCGCCACCTTGGCCACCATCTCCGCGCGCAGGGCCGGGTCGCGGACGACGCCGCCCTTGCCCAGGCGCTCCTTCCCGACCTCGAACTGGGGCTTGACCATCAAGGCCAGGTCGCCGTCGGGGGCGGTCACCCCCAGCAGCGCGTCCAGCACGAGCTCGAGGGAGATGAAGGACAGGTCGCCGACCACCACGTCCACGGGGCCGTCGGTGATCTCGGTCGTGAGCTCACGGACGTTCACCCGGTCACGCACCAGGACCCGGTCGTCGGACTGCAGCTTCCAGGCGAGCTGGCCGTAGCCGACGTCGACCGCCACGACCTCGGCCGCCCCGTGGCGCAGCAGCACGTCGGTGAACCCGCCGGTCGAGGCGCCCGCGTCGAGGCAGCGGCGTCCCGCCACCACGAACCCCGCCGGCTCGAAGACCGCCAGGGCCCCGGCCAGCTTGTGCCCGCCCCGGGAGACGTACTCCGGGCGGTCGGGGTCCGCGGCCACGACGATCGCGACATCGGTGGTCACCCCGGTCGCCGGCTTGGTCGCGACTGCTCCGGACACCGTGACCCGCTTCTGGGCGATCAGCTCGCTGGCGTGCTCGCGCGACCGGGCCAGTCCCCTGCGGACCAGCTCGGCATCCAGGCGCAGGCGTCGTGGCGGCACGTCAGGCCGGGCTGTCGCCGGTCGAGTCGCCGGTCGGGCCGTCATGGGGCTCGTCGGTCGCGTCGAGCGCCCGGCGGAGCCGGTCGTGCGCGGCCTCGAACACGCCCACGTGCTCCTCGAGCGGGCGCTCCTCGAGCTCCTCGACGGCCCGGATCACCTCGTCCACGCGTCCCACGCCCGTCCGGACGCGCTCGGGCTCCGGCGGCACCGTCTCGGGTGCTCCGGGGTCCTGCTCCGGGGTCGGGAGGTCGGGCGTCTCGCTCATGTCCCCACGCTATCGCGCGGGTTCGGCGAGGCCCGACACCTGCGCCGGTTCGCCGGTCTCGTCCAGGTGCGCCCAGGCGCAGGCCGCCACCACGCGCCACCAGTCGTCGGGATCGCCGTCACCGGACACCTCCAGGCGGCCCCCGGCCGTCCGGGCCAGCCAGCCCCCCAGGGCGAACCCGTCCGCGGACTTCTCGGGCACTCCGTGTGCCTGCGCCAAGCCGGCGAGGTCGCGCGCGAGGTACGTCGGCCGGAGCCCGTCGCCCGCCGTCGCCAGCTCGGCCAGCCCGGTGACGCCGGTCAGCACCAGCAGCGAGTCGATCCCGGCCCGCTGCGCACCCTCGATGTCGGTGTCGAGCCGGTCGCCGACCATGAGCGGCCGCCGCCCACCCACGCGGCGGATCGTCTCGTCGAGCAAGGGACGCTCGGGCTTGCCCGCGACCACCGGTTCCACCCCGGTGAACCGCCGCAGCATGTCGACCTGCACACCGTGCCCGGGCGCCACGCCGAACTCGGCCGGGAAGGTGGCGTCGGTGTTGCTGGCCACCCAGGGCAGCCCGTCCCGGATCCGCACGGCGCTGCGCATGATCGCCGACCACACCACGTCGGGGCCGTAGCCCGTGCACACCGCCACCGCGTCGTCGTCGGCGCCCACCGGCACCAGCCCGGCCGACCGCAGCGCCTCGCGCAGCCCGTCGGCGCCGAGGCACACGACACGTGCGCCCGTGCCGAACCGGTCGGCGACCAGCCGGGCCGCGGCCTGGGCCGAGGTGACCACGTCCTCGGGCGTCGCCTCCACGCCGAGCTCTCGGAGGTGCTCGGCGACCCGCGCGGGCGGCCGTGAGGCGTTGTTGGTGATGAACGCCAGCCGCATGCCGGCGGCGCGCGCCCGCGCCAGGTGGTCCGGGGCGCCGGGGACGGCCGCACCGCCGACGTAGACCACCCCGTCGAGATCGAGCATCGCGAGGTCGTAGGCGCGGCACAGGGCCTGGTCAGACGAGCCGAGCACGCATGCCTCCTGACGGTGGGGACGTGCTGGCACCCTACGATGCTCCGATGGACGCCGACCCTGTGGTCCCCCCGCCCCACGTGGCGCGACCACTGCGGCTGCTGCCCTTCCGAGGCCTCTCGCTGGCCCCGCGGCGGATCGGTGCCCCGAGCTCGGTGCGCGCGTTCACGCGGCCCTACCGCGACGTCGCCGAGCGCCTCGACCGCTGGGAGCGCAAGGGCCAGCTGACCCGCGACGCAGACCCCGCGGTCTACCTCCACGAGTACACGACGGGCGGCATGACCGTCCGCGGCCTGGTCGGGGCCCTCGACATCAGCCGGCGGGCCGCGGGTCGCGCGGACGTCGCCGTGCTGCCGCACGAGGGGATCCACCCGGCGCAGGTCGACGAGCTGGCGGCCCGCATGAGCGAGATGGAGGTCAACCCGGCACCGATCCTGCTCGTCCACCGCGGGCCGGCCGCCGTCCGGGACCTCCTGGACGCCGTCCAGCAGCGGCCGCCGTTGCGTGCCTTCACCGACCGCAGCGACCAGCAGCACCGGCTGTGGGCGATCACCGAGCCGCGGGAGCTCGCCGTCGTCGAGGAGGCGCTGAGCGGGAGCACGGCCCTGATCGCCGACGGCCACCACCGGTACGCCGCCTACCTGCGGATGCAGCACGACGACCCCCGTCCGGCGACGGACGCCGGGCTGGCGATGCTCGTGGACCAGGACGACACCCCGCTCTACCTGGGCCCGATCCACCGGGTCCTCGGAGGTGTCTCCCTCGAGGACCTCAGGCGAGCCGCGGAAGCCGTCGGGGCCCACTGGACCGCCTCCGCAGCACGACCGGCGGTCGCCGCCCTGGCCCCCGACCGGCTCGTCGTCACCGACGGCACCGCGTGGGCGACGCTGCGCCTCGCCGTCCCCGCCGACCGCGTCGCCGTGGAGGTGCTGCACCAGTCCGTGCTGCCGGCCCTCGAGCGCCCACCGGCACGCACGACCTACCACCACGCGGTCGAGGACGCGTTGACCGACCTCGGCCAGCGTCCCGGCAGCGCAGTCCTGATGCCGGCACCCGAGTTCGGCCAGGTGCTCGCGACCTGCCGAGCCGAGCGACTGCTGCCGGAGAAGGCGACCTCGTTCCAGCCCAAGCCCAACATCGGGGTGCTCATCCGCTCGCTGCGCGACGAATGAGCCGGCCCGACGTCATCTCGACCTCGACCCGCGACGCCACCGCCCCGCCGGCCCGGAAGAACCGCCGGTGGAGCTCACCGCGGACCTCCACCACGTCGCCGGCCGCCCAGCTGCTCGCCGAGCGTCGCGCGCGGGCCGACCAGGCCGCGCACTCGATCGCGTCCACAGCCTGACGCGACTTCGCGGCATGACGCCGCCGGGGCACCACCACGCGGAACGTCCAGACGGTGTCCCCGCTCGGGAGCACTCGTTCCTCGGGCGCCTGGGAGAGCCGGCCGATCAGCTGGACGTCGTTCTTCGAGACCGTCGTGGACTCGGGCTTGGGTGCGGACATCGCACATCACCTCCGGGCACGACCTTCCGCGCGCGGACCGACGCTGCGGTGCCGCCGCGGACACCCCTGTGCACGCTCGCGGGAGGAGGTCGCGCTGTGGACGCAAGACGGCTCGAAGCGCGGCACTTCGGAGCGCGGACCCCCGAAATGCCAAACAGGGCCACCCTCGATGAGGGTGACCCTGTTGGAAAGAATGTCCGGCGGCGTCCTACTCTCCCACAACCTCTCGGTTGCAGTACCATCGGCGCTGAAAGGCTTAACTTCCGGGTTCGGGATGGGACCGGGTGTTTCCCTTTCGCCATGGCCGCCGTAACTCTAGCGATCGACACCGGTGGAATTCTCACACCGACATCGACCAAGTATTCACTTGATCATCAGATCTTCGTAGTGGACGCGAGGCTTTGTAGGTTCGATTGAGGGTTTGTAAGACAAGCCCTCGGCCTATTAGTACCGGTCGGCTAGGCATTACTGCTGTACACCTCCGGCCTATCAACCCAGTGTTCTGCTGGGGGCCTTACCCCCTCAAGGG
>JAEZKN010000085.1 GCA_023415395.1 Actinomycetes bacterium | reverse complement strand
TTCCTGGGCCGCGACGAGGATGCCGCCTGAGGCGAGCGCGCCGGCCGTCGAGCCGGCGCACATCCTCATCGTCGACGACCATGAGGACAACGTCGAGCTGCTGCGGGCGCGCCTCGAGTCCTGGGGGTTTCGCACCGCCGCCGCGGCGGACGGCGCGGCGGCGCTCGCGACGGTCGAGCAGCACCCGCCGGACCTCATTCTGCTCGACGTGATGATGCCCAAGGTGGACGGGATGGAGGTGGCCCGGCGCATCAAGGCCAACGCCGCCCTCCCCTTCATCCCGATCATCATGCAGACCGCCCTCGATACCACCGAGGCGAAGGTCGAGGGGCTCGAGGCGGGGGCGGACGACTACATCACCAAGCCGATCGACTTCGCGGAGCTCAAGGCACGCCTGCGCTCGATGCTCCGCATCAAGCGGCTGCAGGAGGCGCTGGAGGAGCGGGAGCGCGAGCTGCTCGAGGCGAACGAGCGGCTGCGCCACATGTCCCAGACCGACGGGCTGACGGGTCTCGACAACCGGCGCCACCTCGAGGAGCGGATCGAGGAGATGTACGCGCACGCCAAGCGCCTCGACGAGCCCTTCTCGTGTGTGATGTGCGACCTGGACAAGTTCAAGGTCGTCAACGACACGCACGGGCATCAGGCCGGCGACGCGGTGCTCAAGCAGTTCGCGCACATCCTCGTCGAGGCGGCGCGCGAGATCGACCGCGTCGGCCGGTACGGAGGGGAGGAGTTCATGCTGCTCCTCCCCAACGCACTCCCGGACGACGCGGTGGTGTTCGCCGAGAGGGTGCGGAAGCGGGTCGAGGCGCATACTTTTACGTTCGACGGCGGGACCATCCAGCGGACCGCGAGCTTCGGCGTCGCCGGGTGGCCGCATCCCCGGATCGAGCACTGCGACGATCTCGTGCGCTCGGCGGACGATGCACTCTACGTCGCGAAGGAGACGGGTCGCAACAAGGTGGTCCTCTTCGACAGCCCGGAGTTCCAGGCCCACATCTCGGCGGAGCATGGATCGGATCAGCACGACGCCCGTCCCTGGGGCGGGGGAGCCGGACGCCCTCCCTGATGCCGCGGAAGAGGCGCAGAACGCGCGGGCCGCGCACGAGAACGCGCACCTGCGCACCCGCCTCGCGGAGCTGCAGCGCGAGCGCGACCACCTGGCCGCGATCGTCGAGATGCTGCAGGAGAGCTCCGCCTCGCTCCATTTCACAGACATCCTGCAGGCGATCGCCCGGCGGCTCGGCGACACCTTCGGCCTCGATCGCGCCACGATCTTCCTGACGGGGGACGAGGCGAACGAGGTCCGCCTGGTGGCGAGCTACGAGGATCCGTCACGTCGCAACCTCGTCGTCGACCTCGAGCGCTATCCCGAGCTGCGCCGCGCATTCGAGTCGAAGGAGACGGTGTTCATCCCGGATGCGGCGAACGATCCGGCGCTCCGCTCGATCAAGGCGACCCTCGATTCGCGCAACGTGCGCTCGATCATCGTCGTCCCGATCCAGTGGCAGGGGAGCGTCATCGGCGCGATCTTCCTGCGCACCGAGCGGGGCGCGGAGCCGTTCAGCGACGCCGACGTGCGCTTCTGCCTGACGGTCGCGGGGATCACGGCCACGGCGCTGCGCAACGCGCACCGGTTCGAGACGCTGCTGCGCGCGCAGCAGGACAGCTCCGTCGAGCGCCGGCGCGCCGAGCTGCAACGCATCGCGCTCATCGCCTTCCTGCGCCGGCTCTTCGAGCGCGTCGCGGGCGCGGACGACCAGGCCTGGGCGGAGACCCTCCTGCCGCGCGCGTCGGGTGAGGAGCTCGAGCGGCTGGTCTCCGTCGCCATGCAGGTGCTCGACGAAGAGTCCAAGGGCGGATGAGCGACCTCCACGAGCTGTCCGCCCGCGCCGCCGCGCTGCGCGAGCGACTCGATCGCGCGAACCACGAGTACTACGTGCTCGACCGGCCGGAGCTGTCCGACGCCGAGTACGACCTGCTCTTCCGCGAGCTGCGAGCGCTCGAGGACGCGCATCCCGAGCTGCGGACCCCGGACTCTCCCACACAGCGGGTCGGCGCGGAGCCGGCGAGCGCGCTCGCGAAACACACCCATCTCGTCCCGATGCTGTCGCTCGGCAATGCCTTCAGTGCCGAGGAGCTGGGGGCGTGGGAGGAGCGCGCGGCGCGCATCGTGGGCGACGAGGTGCGCCGGAGCGGCTACACCACGGAGCTCAAGATCGACGGCGCGGCGGTCGCGCTGACGTATCGCGACGGCGTGCTCGACGTCGGCACCACGCGCGGCAACGGCACGATCGGCGAAGCGGTGACGGCGAACCTGCGCACCATTCGCGACGTGCCGCTCCGCCTCCGCGGCGCCGGCCACCCGCCGCTGCTCGAGGTGCGCGGCGAGGTCTACATGTCGTTCAGCGGCTTCGAGCGGCTGAACGAGCAGCGTGTGAAGGCGGAGGAGCCGGTGTTCGCGAACCCCCGCAATGCGGCCGCCGGTGCACTGCGCCAGCTCGATCCGGCGGTCACCGCGTCGCGCCCGCTCCGGTTCTTCGGCTACGCGATCGCCCTGCCCCCCGGACAGTCGCTCCCCTGCCGCACGCAGTGGGAGCTGCTCGACCTGCTGGCGTCGTGGGGGGTCCCCGTCGCACCGCACCGGCGGCGCTGCGCGTCGCTCGACGAGGTGCATGCGTGGGCGCACGAGATCGAGCAGACGGTACGGGCGACGCTCGATTTCGCGATCGACGGCGGCGTGGTGAAGGTGAACTCGCTCGCGCTGTGGCCCGACCTCGGCGTCGTGGGCGGGCGCGAGCCGCGCTACGCGATCGCGCGCAAGTTCGCGCCGGACATCGCGGAAACACGGCTGCGTGCGATCAAAGTGAACGTCGGCCGCACGGGAACGATCAATCCGTACGCCGAGCTGGATCCCGTCGAGATCGGCGGCGCACAGGTGAAGCTGGCCACCCTGCACAATTTCGACCTGGTGGCGCGAAAGGACCTTCGCGTCGGGGACATCGTGCA
>JAEZKN010000604.1 GCA_023415395.1 Actinomycetes bacterium | reverse complement strand
CCCGTGCTCGACCCGGAGCACGCGGTCGACCCGCCCGGTCGGCGTACGGGCGCGTGGGGGCCGGCCGACATCGTCGTCAACGGGTCGGAGTCGATCCCGCAGGACGCGGTCGAGGCCATCGAGGCGCTCGAGGGCGTGGCCGCCGTCGAGCAGATCTCGCTGGCCTCGGTGCCGATCGAGAACCGTGCCCTCAACGTCGCGGCGGTCGACGCCGACACCTACCGCAACTGGGTGACCTCGCTGGGCAGCGCCGAGGCCACCGAGGTCTGGGAGCGGGTCGCGGGCGGCGAGGTCGCCCTGCGCCCCTCGCTGGAGAAGAGGGCGCCGATCGACGAGGCGGACTTCCTCACCCTCGGCAGTGCCAGCAGCGCCCCGGCCATCCACGTCGGGGCCTACGCCCGGCAGTCCTGGCTGGTCGACGCCGTGGTCAACCAGACCTGGGTGGAGGCCCTCGACATGACCGAGGGCAACGCGCTGCTGATCCGGACCGGCGGCACGGCGCCGGACACGCTGCGCACGCCGATCGGGCAGATCCTGCGCGGCACCGAGGCGTCGGTCCAGATGACCGACGTCGTCGCCCGCGAGGGGCTCGACCCGGGTGCGGTGCAGACGGCCGTCGTCGTCGGCACGGTCGCCGACGCGGTCGGCGTCTTCCGCTACTCGGTGCTGCCCGGGGGCCGCATCGCCCCGGACCCCGCGTGGGTGCGCACGCACATCGCGACCGAGTCGGTGCCGATCCTCGGTGAGGTCACCTGCAACAAGCTGATCTTCCCGCAGCTGCGCGCCGCGCTCCAGGACGTCGTCGCCCGGGGCCTGGCCGACGAGATCCACCCCGGGGAGTACGCCGGCTGCTACTACCCGCGCTTCATCGCCGGGTCCACCACGCTCTCCAACCACGCCTTCGGCCTGGCGCTCGACCTCAACGTCCCGGGCAACCAGCGCGGCACCGCCGGCGAGATCGACCGCGACGTCGTGGCGATCTTCAAGAGCTGGGGCTTCGCCTGGGGCGGCGACTGGTCCTACACCGACCCGATGCACTTCGAGATGAACCGGTTGGTCGCGCCCCGCTAACGTCGCCCCATGCGCGCAGCCCAGGTCCTCGCCACCACCGGTCCCGCCGACGTCGCCCTCCGCGAGGTCCCCGAGCCCGTGCCGGGCGCGAGCGACGTCCTCGTGGAGGTGCACAGCGTCGGCATCTCGTTCCCAGACCTCCTGCTGAGCAAGGGCGAGTACCAGCTCAAGCCGGAGCCGCCGTTCACCCTCGGCGTCGACTTCGCCGGGGTGGTCGTCCCCGGCCCGGACGGGGCCGTGCCGACGGGCTTCGAGCCGGGCCAGCGCGTCGCCGGCGTCGGAGGGTACGGCGGTGCGGCCGAGCTCGTCGCGAGCCCGGCGATGTCCACCTTCGCGCTGCCCGACCACGTGTCGTTCGACGAGGGCGCGGCGCTGCCGATGAACTACCTCACCGCGCAGTTCGCCCTGGCCGAGCGCGGCCACCTCCGGGCCGGCGAGACCGTGCTCGTCCACGGCGCCGCGGGCGGCGTCGGCACCGCCTCGATCCAGGTGGCGAAGGGCTACGGCGCCCGCACGATCGCCGTCGTCAGCACCCCCGAGAAGGCCGACGTCGCCCGGGCCGCCGGCGCCGACGAGGCCGTGCTGCTCGACGGCTTCAAGGACGCGGTCAAGGAGCTCACCGGGGGCCGGGGCGTCGACGTGGTCGTCGACGTCGTGGGCGGCGACGCCTTCACCGACTCGCTGCGCGTCCTCGCGGCGCAGGGCCGGCTGCTCGTCGTCGGCTTCGCTGCGGGCCAGGGCATCCCCGAGGTCAAGGTCAACCGGCTGCTGCTCAACAACGTCGACGTCCGCGGCGTCGGCTGGGGCGCCTACGCGATGGTCCGACCCGGCTTCATGCAGGAGCAGTGGACCGAGCTCCTGCCGATGCTGGAGTCCGGCGTGCTCAAGCCGCCGATCGGCGCGACGTACGCGTTCGAGGACTTCGGCCGGGCGCTGCTGGACATGGAGGCGCGCAGGACGCTCGGCAAGTCGGTCGTCCGCGTGCGCTGATCCCGCCCGCTTGCGGTCGAGACACCCCCCACGGCCCCGGGAGGGCCCGATCCGGGACCGTTCCTGGTGTCTCGACGCCGAGATAGGGTCGGCAGCGTGACGACGCTCGCCGATGCCCGCGAGGGCATGAACCCCGACATCCGCCCCCAGGACGACCTCTTCGGTCACGTCAACGGCCGCTGGCTCGACGAGACCGAGATCCCGTCGGACCGCTCGAGCTGGGGCCCGTTCGTGCAGCTGGCGGACGCGGCGGAGGAGCACGTCCACCAGATCATCGAGGACCTCGCCGCGCGGGTGGCCGCCGGTGAGGACGTCGACGACGACGCCCGCAAGATCGGCGACCTGTTCGCCTCGTTCATGGACGAGGACGCGATCAACGCCAAGGGCACCCGGCCGATCCGGCCGCTGGTCAACGCGGTCGAGGGCCTGCGCGACGTGCGCGACCTCGCCGCCTTCCTGGGCGAGTTCGAGCGGATCGGCGGGCACGGGCTCTTCGGCTCCTACGTCGACACCGACTCCAAGGACTCCGACCGCTACCTCTTCAACCTGCTCCAGGGCGGCCTCGGCCTGCCCGACGAGTCCTACTACCGCGACGAGAAGTTCGCCGAGGTCCGCGACAAGTACGTCGCCTACCTGACCCGCCTGTTCACCCTCGCCGGCCACGAGGACGCCGCCGGCGCGGCCGCCACCGTGCTGGCGATCGACACCAGGATCGCGGCCGGGCACTGGGAGCGGGCGGAGACCCGCGACGTCCAGAAGACCTACAACCTGATGACCAAGGCCGAGCTCGCCGAGCTCTGCCCGTCCTTCGACTGGGACGCCTACGTCACCAACCTCGGCGGCAGCGACCCCGAGAGCGACCGGGTGCTCGCCGAGGTGTGCGTGCGGCAGCCGTCCTTCTTCAGCCACCTCTCGGGCGTCCTCGACGAGGTCCCGCTCGACGACTGGCGGCAGTGGCTGCTGGCCCACGTGCTGCGCTCGGCCGCGGCCTACCTCACCGACGACTTCGTCGAGACCAACTTCGACTTCTACGGCCGCACCCTCAACGGCACCCCCGAGCTGCGCGCCCGCTGGAAGCGCGGGGTCGCGCTGGTCGAGGGTGCGATGGGCGAGGCCGTCGGCAAGGAGTACGTCGCCCGCCACTTCCCGCCGCGCTCGAAGGCGATGATGGACGAGCTGGTCGCGAACCTGCTCGCGGCCTACCGCGTCTCCATCGAGAAGCTCGACTGGATGACCGAGGAGACCAAGCAGCGCGCCTACGAGAAGCTCGAGACCTTCCGCCCCAAGATCGGCTACCCCGAGAAGTTCCGGGACTACTCCGGGCTCCAGGTCACCCGCGACGACCTGCTCGGCAACGTCGCCGCCGCGTCGGCCTTCGAGACCGACCGCCAGCTGGCCAAGATCGGCTCGCCGGTGGACCGCGACGAGTGGTTCATGCTGCCGCAGACCGTCAACGCCTACTACAACCCCGGCACCAACGAGATCTGCTTCCCCGCGGGCATCCTGCAGAAGCCGTTCTTCTCCCCCGACGCCGAGGAGGCCGAGAACTACGGCGGCATCGGCGCGGTCATCGGCCACGAGATCGGCCACGGCTTCGACGACCAGGGCGCGCAGTACGACGGCG
>JAEZKN010000590.1 GCA_023415395.1 Actinomycetes bacterium | reverse complement strand
GCTCGGTGGGCTGCTCGGCCGGCGTCCCGCCATCGTCGCTGCCGCCGGTGTCCGTGCCGCCGTTGCCGCCGCCACCGCCGCTGCCGGTCTGCTTCGGCGGCTTCGCCGCGCCCTGCGGCTGCGGGGCGGGCTCGTCGGGGACGAGGTAGCCGGCCGACGTGGTGCCGTTGGGGACCGAGGTGAACTCGCCGTCGAGGTAGGCGTTGTAGATCGACATCACCAGGTCGACGTAGGACGTGCTGTGGTTGTAGCGGTAGACCGAGGCGCGCTGGCCGCGGACGGTCGACAGGTCGTCCTCGCCGGAGCAGAGGTACACGGCGGTGGCGAGCGCGGCGTCGTCGATGTCCTGCGGGTTGCGCTCGCCGTCGCCGTCCGCGTCCACGCCGACGACCGACCAGGTCGAGGGGATGAACTGCATCGGGCCGATGGCCCGGTCGAACTTCGCGTCGTCGTCGTACTGCCCGGCGTCGGTGTCGCTGATCTTGGCGGTCCCGTTGGAGCCGTCCAGCGCGATGCCGTAGATGCCCGGCTTGGCGACGCCATCGAGGTCGAGGGTGTTGCCGTTGGTGCGGCCGTGGTCGGACTCGACGCGGCCGATCGCGGCGACCAACTGCCAGGACAGGTTGCAGGACTTGTCGGCGGCGTTGATGACCGCCTCGGCCCGCTGGTAGGCCGCGAGGGCGGCGGAGGGGATGCCGGTGGTGGAGGCGGTGGCGATGGCCCGGGCGGTGTGGCCGCCGATGCCGGGCGCGACGCCGCCGGAGGGGGAGACGCTCGCGGGGGCCTTGATGGCCTCGGTGGGGACGGCGGTGCCGTCGGGGAGACGGAGCGCGGCCGGGTCGGAGTCGGCGCTCGCGGTGCCGGCGCCCACGCCGGCGATGCTCACCGTCCAGGCGGCGGACAGCACCGCCAGCGGGACGACCGCCATCGCCTTCTGGCCGCGACCGAATCGTGTCTTCGCCATCTCCGCAACGCTCCCTTGTCCGCCCACGAGCGCGTGTCCCTCGTCACGCGCTGCCTGAGTCAACGAGCGGGTCATCCACCGGTTACGGTACGTCGGCGCCCGGTGTCTCGGCCCGCCGTTCACGAGACGTCGCATACCCGCCGCCCTCTCGCTGAAACCTGTTGCAGCGTGGCCCGGGCCACGCTCGTCGCGGCGGCGCGCGCCCTCGGTTCGCGGCGGTGGGGCACCTCGGGGACAATGGCTCGGTGCCTGCCTCCCCGATGACGGAGCCCGACCGCTCGCGCGCCCTCTTCGAGCGCGCCCGGACGGTGACGCCGGGTGGCGTGAACTCGCCCGTGCGGGCGTTCAACGCCGTGGGCGGCACCCCGCGCTTCATCCGCTCGGCGGCCGGTGCGTGGCTGACCGACGTCGACGGCAACGAGTACGTCGACCTCATCTGCTCGTGGGGCCCGATGCTGCTCGGGCACGCCCACCCCGAGGTGCAGGCCGCGGTCGCGGCGGCGGTGGCCCGCGGCACGTCCTACGGCACCCCGACCGAGCCCGAGGTCGAGCTGGCCGAGGAGATCGTGGCCCGAGCGCCGGTCGAGTCGGTCCGCTTCGTGTCCTCCGGGACCGAGGCGACCATGTCGGCCATCCGGCTGGCCCGCGGCTTCACCGGCCGCGACGTCGTCGTGAAGTTCGCCGGCTGCTACCACGGCCACGTCGACGCGCTCCTGGCCTCGGCCGGCAGCGGCCTGGCGACGTTCGCCCTGCCCGGCACCCCCGGCGTGCCTGAGTCCTCGACGGCGCTCACCCTCGTGCTGCCCTACAACGACCGCGCCGCGGTCGAGGAGGCCTTCGCCGAGCACGGCGCCCGGATCGCCTGCCTGATCACCGAGGCCGCCCCCGGCAACATGGGGGTGGTCCCGCCCGAGCCCGGGTTCAACCAGTTCCTGGCCGAGACCTGCCGCCGGCACGGAGCCCTCTTCGTCAGCGACGAGGTGATGACCGGCTTCCGCGTGACCCGTCAGGGCCAGTGGGGCCTGGACGGCGCGAGCGAGGGGTGGCGCCCGGACCTGGTCACCTTCGGCAAGGTCATGGGTGGCGGCTTCCCGGCCGCGGCCTTCGGCGGTCGCGCCGACGTCATGGCCCGTCTCGCACCCGAGGGGCCGGTCTACCAGGCCGGCACGCTGTCGGGGAACCCGATCGCGACCACGGCCGGGCTGACCACGCTGCGGCTGGCCACCGACGAGGTCTACGCCCACCTCGACGCCGCGGCCGACACGATCAAGACCACCGCGTCCGACGAGCTGAGCAAGGCGGGCGTCGCCCACGTCGTGCAGGCGACCGGCACGATGTTCTCGGTCTTCCTGACCGACCGCCCGGTGCGCGGCTTCGCCGACGCCTCGACGACCGACCAGCGGGCCTACGCCGCCTTCTTCCACGCCATGCTCGACCGGGGCGTCTACCTGCCGCCGTCGGCCTTCGAGGCGTGGTTCCTGTCCGCCGCCCACGACGAGCGCGCCGTGCAGGCCGTGCTCGACGCCCTGCCCCACGCCGCGCGTGCCGCGGCCGCCGCCCAGGAGAACCCAGGAGCGACGCTGTGACCACTCCCGACACGATCGTCCACCTGCTGCGCCACGGCGAGGTCCACAACCCCGACGGCGTCCTCTACGGCCGCCGCGACGGCTTCCACCTCTCCGAGCGCGGCGTGCAGATGGCCGAGAAGGTCGCGGAGACCGTCAAGGACCGCGACATCACCCACCTGCGGGTCTCGCCGCTCGAGCGGGCCCAGGAGACCGCCCGTCCCCTCGCCGAGGCACGTGGCCTGGAGATCGTCACCGACGACCGCGTCATCGAGTCGACCAACAAGTTCGAGGGCCTCAACTTCAGCGAGGGCGCGATGACGATCGTCAAGCGCCCGCGGCTGTGGCGCCACCTCTGGAACCCGTTCCGCCCGTCCTGGGGCGAGCCGGCCCGTGAGATCGTCGCCCGGATGATGGCCGCCGTGCACGACGCCCGGGAGGCCGCCGAGGGCCACGAGGCCGTGATCGTCTCCCACCAGCTGCCGATCTGGACCACCCGGCTCCACGTCGAGGGCCGCCGCCAGCTGCACGACCCCCTCCGGCGGCAGTGCACGCTGTGCTCGCTGACGTCGCTGCACTTCGTCGGCGACCGGATCACGCAGGTCAGCTACTCCGAGCCCGCGGGCGACCTGATCCCGCTCAAGGACCGCAAGGCGCCGTTCTCGGCCGGGGGCGCCCCCGAGGAGAAGCGGCCCTGACCATGCGAACGACCCTGGGTGCCCTCGCCTGCGCTGCCCTGCTCCTCACCGGCTGCTCCTCCCTCGAGGGCACCGGCGACAAGGGCTTCGTCAGCGGCGACGGCACCGTGAGCGTGGTCGAGGCGGTCGATCGGGGCAGCCCGGTCGAGCTCACCGGCGAGGACCTCGACGGCGAGCCGCTCGACCTCGCGGACCTGCGCGGCAAGCCCACCGTGGTGACGGTGTGGGGCTCCTGGTGCGGACCGTGCGTGGCCGAGGCGCCCGACGTCGTGGCGGCCGCCGAGGACCTCGAGGGCACCGCCAGCTTCGTCGGCATCAACCTGCGCGACGCCTCGACCGCGGAGGCGCTCGCCTACGAGCGCAAGTTCGACGTGCCCTACCCCTCCTTCTACTCACCCGACGGCCGGGCCATGCTGGCCTTCCCCGGCACGCTCGGGCCGCGGACGATCCCCGCCTTCGTCGTGCTCGACGGCGAGGGCCGGATCGCGGCCAGCATCATCGGCAAGCTGCCCTCGACGCGCACCCTGGTCGACCTGGTCGACGACGTGGTCGCCGACGGGGCCGGGTCCACCGATGGCTGACTGGTTCCAGGAGACGGCGTACTCCGGCTCCCTGCTGCTCGCCGTGCCCGTGGCGCTCGTCGCGGGCCTGGTGTCGTTCTTCTCCCCGTGCGTGATCCCGCTGCTGCCGGGCTACCTCTCCTACGCGACCGGGCTCTCCGGCGCCGACCTCGCCAACGGCGTCGCCGGGACCCGTCGTGGCCGGATGTTCCTCGGCTCGCTGCTCTTCGTGGCCGGCTTCGCCACCGTCTTCGTGATCCTCGGCACCGCCACGGGCGCGCTCGGCTCCTGGCTGGTGCGCTGGGACCGTGAGCTCGCCGTCGTCCTCGGCATCGTCACGATCCTGCTGGGCCTGGCCTTCGCGGGCTGGCTGCCGGGGCTCAACCGCGAGTGGCGGGTGCACAAGGTCCCCGCCGTCGGACTCGGCGCCGCACCGGTGCTGGGCTTCCTCTTCGGCCTCGGCTGGACGCCGTGCATCGGCCCCACGCTGGCCGTGATCAGCGGGCTCGCGCTGGCCGAGGGCACCGCGGCCCGCGGCGCCTTCCTCTCCGCGGTCTACGCGGTCGGCCTCGGCCTGCCGTTCATCCTCGCCGGGCTGGCCTACGAGAAGGCGCTCTCCGCGATCAGCTGGGTGCGCCGCCACCAGACCGCGGTCATGCGCGCCGGCGGGCTCATGCTGGTCGCCGTCGGCGTCCTGCTGCTCACCGGCTGGTGGGCCGAGGCGGTCACCTGGCTGCAGGTGCACCTGATCCTGGGGACGGAGACGGCCGTATGACGAGCGCGCTGACCACCCGCCCGCCCGAGGACGACCGGCGTCCCGGCGAGCTCACCCTGCGCGAGCTGCTGCGCTGGGTCTGGCGCCAGGTCACCTCGATGCGCACCGCGCTGATCCTGCTGCTCCTGCTCGCGCTGGCGGCGATCCCGGGCTCGATCGTCCCGCAGGAGGGCGTCGACGCCCTCAAGACGTCGAACTGGCAGGCCGACCACCCCAAGCTCACGCCGATCTACGAGCGCCTCGGGCTGTTCTCGGTCTACGACTCCCCGTGGTTCTCGGCGATCTACATCCTGCTGATGATCTCGCTGGTCGGCTGCATCGTGCCGCGGACGTTCCACTACTGGCGCGGCCTGCGCGCCCAGCCGCCCGCGGCCCCCCGCAACCTGGCCCGGCTGCCCGAGCACGCGACGTACTCCACCTCGGACTCGCCGGAGGCGGTGCTCGAGCACGCGCGGACCGTGCTGAAGCGGCGGCGCTACCGGCTGCGCGTGGCCGGCGACGCGGTCTCCGCCGAGCGCGGCTACCTGCGCGAGGCCGGCAACCTGGTCTTCCACCTCTCGGTGCTCGTCGTGCTCGTGGGCTTCGCGATCGGCGGGCTGTTCGGCTACAAGGGCGGGGTCATCCTGCTGGTCGGCGACCAGTACGGCTTCTCCAACAACCTGACGCAGTACGACGACTTCGACCCCGGCAGCCTCTTCCGCGCCGACGACATGGAGCCGTTCTCCTTCGAGATCGACGACTTCGAGGTCGACTGGCTCACCGACGGCCCGCGCGCCGGCATGGCCCGGGGCTTCGTCTCGCACCTGCTCTACCGCGAGTCGCCGGACGGCGAGGAGCAGGAGTACGACCTGCGGGTCAACCACCCGTTGAGCATCGGCGACACCGACGTCTTCCTCATCGGCCACGGCTACGCACCCGTCATCACGATCCGCGACTCCACGGGCGAGAAGGTCAAGAGCGGCCCGGCGGTGTTCCTGCCGCTGGACCAGACCTTCCGCTCGGTCGGCGTGGTCAAGGCGCCGTCGGCCGAGCCGACGCAGATCGGCCTCGAGGGCGAGTTCTACCCGACGGTCGCGTTCTCGCGGGAGACCGGGAGCTACTACTCCCTGCTGGGCAAGGCCGTCGACCCGATGGTGTCGCTGCTCGTCTACACCGGCGACCTCAACATGGACCAGCCGCAGTCGGTCTACTCCCTGGACAAGACGTCGGTGAACATGCTGACGAAGAAGAACGGCACGCCGTACCGGATCGACCTGCGCCCCGGGGAGGAGGTCGACCTCCCGAACGGCCTCGGCTCGGTGTCCTTCGACGGGATCGAGCGCTGGAACAAGATCCAGATCAGCCAGTCGCCCGGCAAGCTCGTCGCGCTGGCCGGCGTCGTGCTCGCGCTGCTGGGCCTGCTGGGCTCGCTGTTCATCCGTCCCCGCCGGGTCTGGGTTCGCGCCCGTCAGGACGGGGACGGCACACTGGTCGAGGTGGCCGCACTCGACCGGTCCGGTGGCGGCGACGTGTCCGCGGTGCTGGACGACCTCGTGGCCACCCTCCAGCAGCCGCTGGCGCAACGAGAGGACAAGACGTGACCGACGTGCAGTGGGAGAGCCTGAGCAACTGGTCGATCGCGGCCGCGGGCATCGTCTACTTCCTGGCCCTGCTGGCCCACCTGGCCGAGTGGGCCTCGCTGCGCAACCTGCCGGTGGCCGCCGCGACGGCCTCCGGTGCCGAGCGGGCCGAGGGCAACGTCGTGGTCGCCACCGGGCCGCCGCAGTCGCCGGAGCCGCCGGCCGAGCGCATCGTCCAGCGGACGGCGTTCCTGGGCCGTCTGGGCTACCTGCTGACCTGCGTCGCCGTCGCGGTCCACCTCGTGGGACTGGTCGGTCGCGGGATGGCCGCGGACCCCAACCGGGTGCCGTGGGGCAACATGTACGAGTTCACGATCTCCGGCGTCTGGGTCGTCGCGTTCCTCTACGTCGCGCTCCACCGCCGCCTCAAGCTCGCCTGGATGGCGCCGATCGTCGTCGCGTTCGTGCTGGCCGTCCTCATGGTCGCCGTGATCTGGCTCTACTCGCCGGTCGCGCCGCTGACCGAGGCGCTCAACTCCTACTGGCTGGTGATCCACGTCGTCTCGGCGATCATCGCCACCGGCGCCTTCACCCTCGGCGGGATCACGTCCGCGCTCTACCTGGTCCGGGCCCGCAAGGCCGACAAGACCACCGGGTACGTCGGGCGCCTGCCCGCGCCGGAGGTGCTCGACCGGGTGTCCTACCGGCTGCACGCCTTCGCCTTCCCGGTGTGGACCTTCGCGGTGCTCATCACCGGCCCGATCTGGGCGCACGAGGCGTGGGCGTCGTACTGGAGCTGGGACCCCAAGGAGGTCTGGGCGTTCATCACCTGGGTCGTCTACGCGGCGTACCTCCACGCCCGGACGACCGCGGGCTGGAAGGGCCGCAACGCCGCCATCCTCGCCCTGGTCGGCATGGCGACCCTGTGGTTCAACTTCATCGGGATCAACTACTTCTCGACGACGTCGCAGCACTCCTACGCCGGCGGTGCGCCTGCCGTGGTCACCGTCGAGACCCCCCGTTGAGCCGAGACCTCTGACGGCCGCGGCTCAGCCGCGGTCGGCGTCGGGGTCCTCGGGGTGCTTGCGCCTGCGGTCGAGGTCGCGGAGGAAGTCCGGGTCGTCGTCGGGGCCGAGGACCCGCGGGGGCTGCTGCGGTCGTGGGCGGCGGGGTGGGGTGGGTGCGATGCCGCGACGCTGGATGGCGCGGGTCACCAGGTAGACGGCGACCGCGATGAGGATCACGACCAGCAGGAACTTCAGCACCCCACCAGAGTAGGCACCCGGTGGTCACGCCTACCCTGAATCCCGTGAAGGAGTTCTGGATCTACACCGGCCTGCGCCTGCTGCTCTTCGCGGCGTCCTTCGGCATCGTCGTCGGTCTGTGGTTCCTCGTCTCCGACGAGGTGCCGATCCTGGCCGCCCTCATCATCGCGCTGCTCCTCAGCGGCGTCGGCTCCTACTTCCTCCTCGGCATCCCGCGCGAGCGGCTCGCGCGGCGGGTGCAGACCCGCGCCGAGAGGATGACCTCCAAGATGGAGGAGATGAAGTCCAAGGAGGACCGGGACTAGCTCCCGGCGACCAGCGCCGCGGCCACCAGGGCCGCCCACAGCAGCTCGGCGAGCCCGGTCTGCTGCAGCACCGGGATGAGCGCCGGCCCGGTCGCGCCGGACAGCACCGTGCGCGTGGCGGGCAGGCCGAGGGCGAGGAACCCGAGGCCCACCAGGGCCCACCACGACGTGACCACCGCGACCGCGACGACCGCTGCGGCGGCGAGGACGACGAGCGCCGCGAAGAGGCCGCGCGTGCGCCGGTCGCCCAGCTGCACGGCCAGGGTCCGCTTGCCGGCGACGGTGTCGGTGGGGATGTCGCGCAGGTTGTTCGCGACGAGGATGGCGCAGGCCAGCGCGCCGACGCCGACGGCCGCCCAGAGCGCGGCCCACTCCCAGGTCTCGGTCTGCACGTAGGTCGTCCCGATGACGGCGACGAGGCCGAAGAACACGAACACCATGACCTCGCCGAGGCCGAGGTAGCCGTAGGGCTTCGAGCCGCCGGTGTAGAACCACGCGGCGACCGCGGAGACCAGGCCGACGAGCACGAGCCACCACGCCGTCGTCGCGGCAAGGACCACGCCCGCCACCCCCGCGACGCCGAAGGCCAGGAAGGCCGCCCGCTTGACCGCGGCCGGCGTGGCCACGCCCGAGCCCACCAGCCGCATCGGGCCGACCCGGTCGGCGTCGGTCCCGCGGATGCCGTCGGAGTAGTCGTTGGCGTAGTTCACCGCCACCTGCAGCGCCAGGGACACCACGAGCGCCAGCAGCGCTTTCCACCACACGACGGCGTCGGCGTACGCCGCCACGCCGGTGCCGGCGAGCACGGGCGACACGGCCGCGGGGAGGGTCCGGGGACGGGCGCCGGCGAGCCACTGAGCAGGCCGAGGATGGGAGGTTGCCACGACCGAGGATTCAAGCACTCCGCGCCGGGGATAGCC
>JAEZKN010000583.1 GCA_023415395.1 Actinomycetes bacterium | reverse complement strand
ACCATGGACCCGGCGGAGTACCGCGACGCCCGCTGGTACGCCCTGCTGCGTGACGCCGCCGATCTCGGCGTCCCCGAGGAGGACGCGCCGGCGCTGGTCCAGCGTGTGCTCGACGAGCAGGTGCGCGCGATCCGCCGCTCCGAGGACCCCGACCCGGTCGTCGCGCAGGCGCTGCGCGACGCGGTCCACCCGCCGCCGCCCGCGGGTCCGGGCCGCCGGATCGCCGTGGCGGTCCTGGCCCTCGCCCTGGTGGTCGTCGGCGTGGCGATCGTCCTGACCCGCCCCGACGAGCCGCCGGAGGACCGGCTCGAGAGCGACCAGGTGCCCTCGCTGTTCGGGTACGACGCCGAGCACGCCCGCGAGCTGCTCGAGGACCGCGGGCTCGAGGTGACCGTGCGGCCCCTCCGCGCGTGCGAGGTGCTCGACCGGGCGATCGGCTCCGACCCCGGCGCGGGCACCCGGTTCGACCGGGGGGACCGGGTCACCGTGTTCGCCGCCGTGCCGGCCGACGTCACCTGCCTGAACGACTACACCGACCGGGAGACCGCCTGGAGGCTGCTCGACTTCGCCAACGGCCGCGCGCCGGCGCCGGCGTTCGCCGACCGGGTCTTCGTCTTCCCCGGCGACGCGCGCCGGGTCGTGCTCGACGGCACCGCCGCGGCCGACCCGGACGCCTGGGCGGGCACCGGCGTGCTCGACGGCCTGCGCGAGGCGTCCCGCGCGGTCGCCCTGGTGACCGAGCGTCCGCTGCACTACGCCGTGCCGGCGATCCGCATCGTCGCCGCGAACGAGCGCGTCGGCGCGTGCGGCGTGCCGTCCCCGTCGGTGGCCGGGGCGGCCGACGCGTTCTCGCTGCTGGTCCGCCCGCCCGACCGCACCGGGTGCGGCGTCCGCGTGGACGTGTTCCGCGCGGACGGCGCGATCGAGGCGGTCGCGTACTACCCGGCGTCCTGAGCCGGCTCGTCCGGCTCGTCGACGACGACCGGGCGCAGCCGCGCCCAGGCGAGGAAGACGGCGCCGAAGGCGAGCATCGCCAGCCCCGCCCACAGGTTGGCGCTGGCGTCGCCGGTGCCGTTGTCGCCGGCGTCGAAGATCCCCATGACGGTGAGGATCACGCCGTAGACGCCGATCAGGCCCCCGATGACGTTGCGGATGTCGAAGGCACCCGCGGTGTGGTTGCGTGCCATGACGTGCTCCTCAGAAGGCGAAGTTCAAGACGGTGACGATGACCAGGGCGATGCCGGCGAGCGGGAGCGTCCGGCGGTACCACGGGTAGGTGGCCTCGTTCGGGTCGACCAGGTCCTCCCGCGGGGTCTCGGAGTAGACCAGCCCGCGCAGCTCCTCGGCCGGCTTCGGCCTGGTCGCCAGCGAGACCACGATGCTCAGCACGATGTCGACGACGAACGCGACGCCGGCCGCCACGAACGACGCGCCCTGGCCGCTCAGCGGCAGGGTGCCGGTGCTCCACGACCCGAAGGCGTCCTCGCTCAGGAAGGCGACGACGACGGCGGAGAGCGTGCCGGCACTGAGGCCGACCCAGCCGGCGGTCGCCGTCATCCGCTTCCAGAACATGCCGAGGATGAAGGTGGCGAAGAGCGGCGCGTTGAAGAACCCGAACAGCGTCTGCAGGTAGTTCATGATGTTCGTGAAGTTCGACGCCAGCTGGGCGGTGAAGATGGCGATCACGGTCGCGGCGACCGTCGCGATCCGCCCGACGCGCAGGTAGTACTGGTCGTCGCGCTCCTTGACGACGTACCGCTCCCACAGGTCGTAGGACAGCACGGTGTTGAACGCCGAGATGTTGGCCGCCATGCCGGCCATGAACGCGGCGAGCAGGCCGGCGATGGCCACGCCGAGCAGGCCGTTGGGCAGCAGGTCGCGCATCAGGTAGATGAGCGAGTCGTTGAAGGTCACCGTCCCGTCGGCACCTCCCGCCACGCTCTCCCCGGCCTTGGTCTGGGCGATCTCGGAGACGAGGACCGCGGCGATCATGCCGGGCAGGATCGTGATGAACGGGACGAACATCTTGGGGAAGGCGCCGATGATCGGCGTCTTGCGGGCCGAGGAGATGGAGTCGGTGGCCATCGCGCGCTGCACCTCGACGAAGTTCGTCGTCCAGTAGCCGAAGGACAGCACGAAGCCGAGGCCGAAGACGATGCCGACCACCGACAGGAAGTCCGAGGAGAAGCCCGTCAGCGCCGTGCCCGGCCAGGAGTTGAGCTGGTCCGCTGCGCTGGCGGAGCCGCCGACGCCGGCGTTCTCGGTGATCTTGTCCTTCAGCCCGTTCCAGCCGCCGACCTCCTGGAGGCCGAGGATGGTGAGCGGCAGCAGGGCCGCGACGATCACGAAGAACTGCAGCACCTCGTTGTAGATCGCGGCGCTCAGCCCACCGAGGGTGATGTAGGACAGCACGATGACGGCCGCGACGACGAGCGCGAGCTGGAGGTTCCAGCCCAGGAGCGCCCGGATGATGCTGCCGAGCAGGTAGAGGTTGATGCCCGCGATGAGCAGCTGCGCCACCGCGAACGAGATCGAGTTGACCAGGTGCGCCCCGGTGCCGAAGCGGCGGTACATGAACTCGGGGACCGAGCGGACCTTGGAGCCGTAGTAGAACGGCATCATCACGACGCCGAGGAAGAGCATCGCGGGGATCGCGCCGATCCAGAAGTAGTGCAGCGTCGGCAGGCCGATCTCGGCGCCGGTGGCCGACATGCCCATGATCTCGACCGCGCCGAGGTTGGCCGAGACGAACGCCAGACCGGTCACCCACGCGGGGAGCGACCGGCCGGAGAGGAAGAAGTCGAGCGAGTCGGAGATCTGGCGGCGGGCCAGGAGACCGATGCCGAGGACGACGGCGAAGTACAGCGCGACGATCAGGTAGTCGACGAACGAGGCGTCGATGATCGTGCTCGCCCAGACGGCGGGACTGTGCATGTGTGGCCTTCTCTCACACCCGGTAGTGGACCACCGGAGTGGGTGCCCGGTGCTGCCGCCCGACAAACCCGGTGACATCACCGCGCCGCTCCTGTGATGTCACTTGGGCATTGACATGACATCACAATGATGTCATCGTGGTGCACATGGACATCACGCCGTACGTCGAGAGTCTGCGCCGGGACCTGATGGCCGCGGCCGAGGCGGCGGGGCCGGAGGCCCGGGCCGCCGCGGAGCGGCTCACCTTCGCCCTGGACCCGGCGGCGCGGCTCGCGCTGATGGAGGCGGTCTCCCAGGCCGCCGCCGAGATCACCGCCGAGATGCCCGCCGGCAGCGTCGACGTCCGCCTCAACGGTCGCGAGCTCGACTTCGTCGTCGACGTCGCCCCGCCCGTCGCACCCGAGCCGCCGCGCGCGGCGCCGCCCGAGGAGGAGCCGGAGGATGACGGCAACGTCGCCCGGATCACGCTCCGCATCCCCGAGTCGGTCAAGGCGAAGGCGGAGGAGATGGCCGCGCGGTCCGGCGGCTCGCTCAACACCTGGCTGGTCAACGTGGTCCGCGCGGCCACGCGGGACGGCGGCTCGATCAACGTCGACCTCGACCTGTCCAGCATCCCCTTCCTCAGCGGCAACGACCCCTTCGGGGGCAAGCGCGGGCAGCGCCGGATGACCGGCTGGCTGTAGCAGCACCGCGACCCGACCTCCCGGGACCGGCACCAGGCCGGCCCCGTGGACGAGCACACCCTCATCCCAGGAGACCCCCATGACCACCCACGAGCTCGAGACCCCCCGCCCGGTCCACCTGTTCGCCGAGATCGGCCGCGGGTCGGTCCAGGTGACCGCGACCGGCACCACCCGGACCCGCATCGACATCACCGGCCGCGACGCCGACCTCGTGGAGGTCCACCAGGACGGCGACCACGTGAGCGTGAAGGGCCCGCGCCAGCGCGGCTTCTTCGGCGACAGCCGGCTCGACGTCCTCATCACGCTGCCGACCGGGAGCCCCACCGTGATCCGCACCGGCAGCGCCGACATCACCCTGACCGGCACCGTGGGCCAGAGCCGGCTCAAGAGCGGATCCGGCGAGGTCGAGGTCGAGACCGTCGACGGGGCGCTGGCCGTCGAGACCGGCTCCGGCGACATCCGGGTCGAGCGCGTGCACGCCGAGCTCAAGGTCAAGAGCGGGTCGGGCGACGTCGTCGTCCGAGACGCCGGCGGGGCCGCGATGGTCTCCACCGGGTCCGGCGACGTCCACCTCGCGACCGCCCACGGGCCGGCCGCGGTGAAGACCGGCTCCGGCGACCTCAAGGTCGGCGAGGCGAGCACCGACGTGACCCTCACGACCGGCTCCGGCGACATGGTCGTCGCCACCGCCCGCAGCGGTCGCGTGACGGCCAAGGGAGCCTCCGGCGACGTCCACGTCGGCGTGCCGGCCGGGATCCCCGTCTGGACCGACATCTCGACCGTCACGGGCGCGATCCGGTCCACGCTCCAGGGCGCCGGCCAGCCCGAGGACGGAGCGCCGTACGTCGAGGTCCGCGCCAAGGTGGTCAGCGGCGACATCGTCCTGGCCGAGAGCTGAGAGTCGAGCAGGGAGTCGAGAGGTGGACGTCATGGAGAACGCCAGCCCCGTGGTCGAGGCCATCGGCCGCCGCAGCGAGATCGACGAGCGGATCAGCCGCGCCCGCACGCCCAAGATCCCGGCGACCGCGCACCGCCACCTGCTCGCGCAGGGCCTGCGGCGCTTCGCCGACCGGGTCGAGAGTTAGGACCCGCCCCTAGGACCGCATGGCGACGCCCTTGCGCCAGTACCCCATGAAGGCCACCTGGCGCCGGTCGACGCCGAGGTCCTTCACGAGCACCCGGCGCAGGGCGGTGACCAGCCCGGACTCGCCGGCGATCCAGGCGTAGAGGTCCCCGAGGTCCTGCCGGTGCTCGGCCGGTGGAGCCGGAGAGGTCGCGACCTCCTCGCCCGAGGAGGAGTAGGTCGGGGTCTCCCACAGGTCCGGGTCCACGTCCTCGGGCTCCTCGACCGGTGCGGCACCGACGCCGAGGTGGGCCAGCACCGCCGCCTGGAGCACCGAGCCGTGCGCGGCACCCTCGCGCGGCAGCCAGACCACCTCGACGCCCGCGGGGTGCTCGACGTCCTGGACGTCGGCGGCGGTCGGCACCTCGAGGAACGCGGCACCGGTGGCGTCCGGCGCGAGCAGGCCGAGGGTGGCGCAGATCGCCGGCACGGCGGTCTCGTCGCCGACGAGCAGCAGCCGCTTAGCCGTACCGGGGTCGAACTCGATGCCGCCGTAGAGCTGGCCCTTGCGCGGGCCGAGCAGCACAACCCGGTCGCCGACCGCGGCCCGCGCGGCCCAGGCACAGCCCGGGCCGACGTCGCCGTGCTCGTCGGGGTGGACCACGACGTCGACGACGAGCCGGGTGTCCGGCCCCTCGCCGCGCAGCTCGCGCACGGTGTAGGTGCGCATGTGGCCGCGCTCCTCCTCGGGGCGCGCGAGCCAGGTGTCGAACCACGACTCGTCGGCCCCGGCGAACGACGGCGGCGGGCCGCCGGGCACCCCGGGGAAGACCAGCTTGATCCGCTGGTCGTAGAGCGGGCCGTCCACGCCGAAGTCGGCCAGGCAAGGGCCGCCCAGCTCGACCCGCACGAACGACGGGGAGAGCCGGTCCACCGCGACGACCTCGACCTCGTCGAGGACCATCGGGAGCGAGTGCTGGGTCGTCGTCACCAAGTTAGGCTAACCTAACTTGGCGGCGTTCTCAGATCTCGGTCCGGTGGAAGTTCTGGAAGGACCGCGACGGGGTCGGACCCCGCTGGCCCTGGTAGCGGGAGCCGTACTTCGCCGAGCCGTACGGGTGCTCCGAGGGCGAGGACAGCCGGAAGAAGCAGAACTGGCCGATCTTCATGCCCGGGTAGAGCTTGATCGGCAGCGTCGCCACGTTCGCGAGCTCGAGCGTCACGTGGCCGCTGAACCCCGGGTCGACGAAGCCGGCCGTGGCGTGGGTCAACAGGCCGAGGCGGCCCAGCGAGGACTTGCCCTCCACCCGCGCCGCGATGTCGTCGGGCAGCGTGACGACCTCGTAGGTCGACCCCAGCACGAACTCCCCCGGGTGCAGGATGAACGCGTTGTCGCCGTCCGGCTCGACCACCCGGGTCAGGTCCGACTGGTCGGCCGCGGGGTCGATGTGCGGGTACTTGTGGTTGTCGAAGACCCGGAAGAAGCGGTCCAGCCGCACGTCGATCGACGACGGCTGGAGCATCCCCGGCTCGTAGGGGTCCAGGGCGATCCGCCCGGCGTCGATCTCGCTCACGATGTCGCGGTCTGACAGCAGCACGCTGGCACCCTACCGGCGGGGGCCGGGTCGGTGGTCGGGCTCGTCGAGACCGACAATGGAGCGGTGAGCTTCCAGCGGTACGTCGCGATCGGCGACTCCTTCACCGAAGGGGTCGGCGACCCCGACCCGACCCGCCCCAACGGCGTACGCGGCTGGGCCGACCGGGTGGCCGAGCACCTGGCCACCCTCGACCCCGACTTCCGCTACGCCAACCTGGCCATCCGCGGCCGCAAGCTGCCCGCGATCCTCGACGAGCAGCTCGAGCCCGCGCTGGCGCTGCGGCCCGACCTGGTGACGGTCCACGGCGGCGGCAACGACGTCCTGCGGCCCAAGGTCGACCTCGACGCGCTCGCCGCGCGCTACTCCGAGGCCATCGGCCGGCTGACCGACTCCGGGGCGCGGGTCGTGATGTTCACGCTCTTCGACCCCGGCACGTCGGGGATCTACGCCTCGATGCGGGGGCGCTTCGCGGTCTTCAACGAGTGGGCGCGGGAGATCGCCGACCGCCACGGCGCGACGCTCGTCGACCAGTGGCGGATGCGCGACATCGAGCTGCCCGCGGTGATGGACACCGACCGGATGCACCTCAACTCCGCGGGCCACACCTACATGGCCGCGCGGGTCCTCGACGCCCTGGGCGTCCGCCACGAGGTCACCGTCCCGCCCCTCGCCCCGATCCCGGTCCTCGACCGGCGGGAGAAGCTGGCCGAGAACGCCCGCTGGACCCGCGAGTTCCTCGTGCCGTGGATCCACCGGCGCCTCACCGGCCGCTCCTCGGGCGACGGTCTCGACCCGAAGCGACCCACCCTGCTGCCGATCGACTAGTATCGCGGCGCAGCATGCGGATGTAGCTCAGTTGGTAGAGCGCGACCTTCCCAAGGTCGATGTCGCGAGTTCGAGTCTCGTCATCCGCTCCAATGAAGGCAGGTCGCGCTCACGAGCGCGACACTCAGCCCGACGTCGGTGTCGCGAGTTCGAGTCTCGTCGTCGGTCCGCTGACGTTTCACCACGGTAGGCAGTCGAACCTGCACCTCCCATGGCGTGCCCACCGTGTGAAGTGCGGGCTCGCCCACTGACCATGGTGAACCAGCAACACGACGACCGACAGCCGACAACGCGGACCGCCACCGGTGCCTCATGTGACTCCTGATGCACTTGACTATTCAAGTGACCAGAGGTGACAGTGGAACGGCTGTCCTTCCCCGTGAGTCTCGAGGTCTCCTCCATGTCCCGCCGCAGCATGCTCGTCGTCGTCGGCGCACTGGTCCTCCTGCTGGCGCTCGCGCCGTTCGTCCCCCGCGGTGACGATCCCGGATCGCTGCGGCCCTCCGGGGACGAGAAGGACGTGCCCCGGCTGGCCAGCACGGCCGGGTTCTCGACGATCACCCCCGAGGCCCGGGCCGAGATCGACCGGGTGGTGGGCGAGGGCACGATGCTGAGCCGCCGGATGGCGCGGACGACGGGCAAGGTGAGCCCGGAGGACCTGGCCCGGACCGCGGTCCGCTGCGCGGAGTTCGAGGGGCAGCGCTACTGCCTCGGCGCCGGCTGGACCGACGACACCGAGGAGCAGGTGCGCGCTCGCACCGCCCGCGCCGCTCGCCTGGTCGCGGCCCGCCCGGCGGGCGCGGTGGAGACCACCGGCGACCTCGACGCCCAGTCCGCCCTGACCCAGCGTGCCCGGATGAGCCCGGCCGCCCTGGCCCGCGCCGACCGCGCCGAGCTGCGGATGGCCGCCCGCTCGGTCGCCAAGGTGTGGCTGATCCGCCACGAGATCGAGGGCGTGCCGCTGCCGGAGGGCTTCCTCGACCGGCACCCCGAGGCCCGCGCCGAGACGACCGGGACCGCTGAGGCCCTCAAGCCGCTGGCCACCCCGAACACGGCCAAGCCCAGCCAGACCCCGAAGCCGACGCGGACCCCGAAGCCCTCGGCGACGCCGTCCCCGAGCATCCAGCCGACCAAGGCCCCGGTCGCCGCCGCCCGCTACCCCGACCGGTTCCAGATCCTCGACGGCGACAACACCGCCTCCCAGAGCCGCACCTACTGGTGCGGCCCGACCTCGATGCAGATGATCGCGTGGGGCTGGCAGAAGAAGGCCAAGTCCCAGCAGCACTGGGCCAACCGGCTGCGCACCACCACCAGCGGCACCTCGATCTGGGACATGGTCCGCGTGGTCAACCAGGCAACCGGCTACGACCGGAAGAAGTACGCCGGGCCCTACATCGTCCTCGACATCGGCAAGTACACCTTCAAGAAGTGGATGACGCTGATGATGCGGCACATCTACGACTACCGCGCGCCGGTGGTGCTGCACCCGATCCTGCTCAAGCGCTTCTACCCCTACCTCGACGACGACGCGTCCGGGCACTTCCAGGTCGGCCGCGGCTTCGCGCAGCGGGGCGGGAAGCCGGACCTGCTGGGCTACTTCGAGCCGTGGAACCAGCAGCGCTTCGACCCCTCGGAGCCGTACATCAAGCGCGTGCAGTGGCGCAACGCCTACCGCAGCTTCCGCGCCAACAAGGCCCACTTCCAGCACAACGTCGGCGTCTGAGGCCGGGCCCCATGCACCTCGCCCGGTACGCCGCCGCCACCGTCCTCGTCCTGACCCTGGCCGCCTGCAGCGACGACGAGCCCGAGGCGACGCCCGAGCCGTCCACCAGCACGTCGACCAGCACGTCCACGAGCCCGTCGACCAGCCCCTCCTCGAGCGCAGCGACGTCGACCCCCTCCCCCTCGGAGTCGCCCAGCAGGCCCACGGCGGCCCGGCTCGACTGGCAGGCCGTCGACGGACCGGTGAGCGACAGCGTCACCCGCAACGCCGACTGGACGCTCACGGTGGTCGGCAACGGCAAGGGCTGGTCGCTGGACGGGCCCCGGGGCTCCTTCGGCGAGCGGTCCTCGGACCGGCGGGTCAGCGACGCGCTGCTCGACGAGCGGTGGGCGGTCGTCGTGCTGCAGGACCCCACCGAGTCGCAGCCGAGCCGGGCCGAGGTCACCGACCTGCGGACCGGTGACACGTTCACGATCGACGGGTCCTCCGAGGTGCCCACCACCAACGGCGGCACCTGGGCCCTGGGCGGCGACCGGCTCCTCCACGCCACCGTCGGCCCGGGTCGCGCGTACTGCGTCGCGACCGTCGACCTGACCGACCGCGCCTCCGAGCTGGCGTGGTGCGCCCCCAAGCGGCACGGCTTCAACGGCGGGCACCTCACGCCGGGCGGGACCTCCGTGCTCAGCTTCGACGCCGGCCGTCCCTCCTGCCGCACGCTGATGGCGATCGACGGCGCCGAGGCCACGCCGTTCGAGGGTGTCGAGGAGTGCGCGGCCTGGGACGGCCTGCTCACCGAGGACGGCCAGGTCTGGTCGGTCATCGTGGACGAGCGGCGCATCGAGCAGGCCCGCTTCCACGCCACCACCCGCGGCGAGGAGACCGACCTCGGCCCCGGGGTCGCCGGCAGCCTCACCTGGTGCGGCGACGCGGCGTGGTTCGTCCGGGACCCGAAGAAGGAGGGCGACCCGGCCGCGCTGATGCGCTGGTCGCCCGCCGACGGGCTGGACGTCGCCTACGAGTCCCCCGGCGGCCAGGCGTTCCTGTCCGAGCCGCGCTGCGGCGGCGACCAGATCACGGTCACCGCGCTGGCCGAGGACGGCGACGAGCAGGTCACCGCCCGCCTCTAGCGAGAAATTCCGGACGGATCCGTCACGGATCCGCCACCGCTGCGTTGGACCTGGGTCGGAGCATGGGGATCCGACATCGCGGGGTGGCGGCATCGCAGCGGGTGCCGCCACCTCGTCTCGTTACGCTTGCCGGTCGTGAGCGCTCCCTCCACCGGCTTCACCGGCTTCCCCGTCGCCGCCCTCGACTTCTACGACGACCTCGAGGTCGACAACACCAAGGCGTTCTGGGCGGCCCACAAGGAGGTCTACGAGCAGGCGGTCAAGGCGCCGATGGTCGCGCTGTGCGCCGCGCTCGAGCCGGAGTTCGGCACCGCCAAGATCTTCCGCCCCTACCGCGACGTCCGGTTCGCCAAGGACAAGACGCCCTACAAGACCCACCAGGGCGCCTTCGTCCGGGTCGGCGAGGCCACCGGCTGGTACGTCGAGGTCTCACCTCGCGGCGTCCGCACCGGCGCCGGGTTCTACGAGGCGACCAGCGGCCGGCTCGCGGCGTTCCGCGCGGCCGTCGCGCACGACCGCTTCGGCCCCGAGCTCGAGCAGGTCCTCGCCCACCTGCGCGAGCAGGACTTCGAGGTCGGCGGCGACCGCCTCAAGACCACGCCGCGGGGCTACGACGCCGGCCACCCGCGCATCGAGCTGCTGCGACACCGCTCCCTGACCGTCGGCCACCAGCTGGGCTTCGAGCCGGTGATCCACACCCCCGAGCTGCTCGACCTGGTGCGGGACGACTGGCAGGCCCTGCGGCCGCTGGTCGAGTGGGTCGCCCGGCACGTGCGCGACTGAGCCGAGCGACTCAGTCAGGCGGGCCGCAGCACCCGGGCCACGAACGCGGCGAGGTTGGCCTGCAGGCGGGCCGCCTTCTCCTCGACGCTCAGCGTCTCGTGCACCACCGGCCCGTCGGTCGAGATCCGGCCGCGCACGAGCAGCGAGCAGGCGAGGTCGGCACACATCGGCAGGCCGGCGGAGTGGCCGCGCTGGCCGGCCCGGCCGGCCCGCGGGGCCACCAGC
>JAEZKN010000578.1 GCA_023415395.1 Actinomycetes bacterium | reverse complement strand
GTCGTGGACGACGACGACGTGGTCCTCAAGGCCTCCGCGCCGGCGTACGCCATGGGTCTGGTGCGCGGCACCTCCCTGCTCTCCGACGACCTCGCCGACCTGGTCCGCCAGGTGCGCCGCGACGGCCAGATCCGCGAGACCGAGCTGCTGATGAGCCGGCCCGGCGCACCCGCCCGCCACGTGACGGCGCGCGTGGCCCCGCTCGGCGCCCGGCTGGTGCTCGCCCTGGTCGAGGACCGCACGCGCGAGCGCCGCGTCGAGGCGGTCCGCCGCGACTTCGTGGCCAACGTCAGCCACGAGCTGAAGACGCCCGTCGGCGCCATCCGGGTGCTCTCGGAGGCCGTGCACGACGCGGCCGACGACCCGGAGGCGGTCAAGCGGTTCTCCCAGCGGATGCTGACCGAGAGCGACCGCCTCTCCCGCCTGGTGCAGCAGGTGATCGAGCTGTCCCGCCTCCAGGGCGACGAGCCCCTCGACGCACCCGTGGTGGTCGACCTCGACGAGGTCATCCGGGTCGCGGTCGACACCAGCGCGATCGACGCGGACTCCAAGCGGATCTCCATCGTCACCGGCGGCACGCCGCACCTCGCGGTCCTCGGCAACGAGGAGCAGGTGACGGCGGCGGTCGCCAACCTCGTCGCCAACGCGGTGTCCTACTCCGAGAGCGACGCCACCGTGCTCGTCTCCACGAAGGCCGACGACGACATGGTCGAGATCTCGGTCGTCGACCAGGGCATCGGCATCCCCCCCGGGGAGATCGACCGCATCTTCGAGCGGTTCTACCGGGTCGACCCGGCCCGGCACCGCTCCACCGGTGGCACGGGTCTCGGACTGTCCATCGTCAAGCACGTGGCGGCCACCCACGGCGGCGAGGTCCGCGTGTGGTCCGTCGAGGGGCAGGGGTCGACGTTCACGCTGACCCTGCCGCGCCACCACTCCACCAGCACGACCCCGAGGAACCAGGAGGCCACCCGATGACCCGAGTGCTCGTCGTCGAGGACGAGGAGAGCTACAGCGACGCTCTCGCCTACATGCTGCGCAAGGAGGGGTACGAGGTCGCGATCGCGGCCGACGGCCACAGCGCGCTCACGGAGTTCGACCGCTTCGGCGCCGACATCGTCCTGCTCGACCTGATGCTGCCCGGCCTGCCGGGCACCGAGGTGTGCCGGCAGATCCGCCAGACCTCGAGCGTGCCGGTGATCATGGTCAGCGCCAAGGACGACGAGGTCGACAAGGTCGTCGGCCTCGAGCTCGGCGCGGACGACTACGTCACCAAGCCCTACTCCCCGCGCGAGCTGGTCGCCCGGATCCGCGCCGTGCTCCGCCGCGGCCAGGAGCCGGCCGCCGCCCCCTCGGCCCTCGAGGCCGGCCCGGTCCGCATGGACGTCGAGCGGCACGTGGTGACCGTCGACGGCCAGGCCCAGCGGCTGCCGCTCAAGGAGTTCGAGCTGCTCGAGATGTTCCTGCGCAACCCCGGCCGGGTCCTCACCCGCGGCCAGCTGATCGATCGCGTGTGGGGCTCGGACTACGTCGGCGACACCAAGACCCTCGACGTCCACGTGAAGCGGCTGCGCGCCAAGATCGAGCCCGACCCGAGCGAGCCGAGGTACCTCGTGACCGTGCGCGGCCTGGGCTACAAGCTGGACCTGTAGCCCCGGCCGGCGGATCTGCTCAGCAGCTCTTCTGGACCCGGCTCCCGCCCAGGGGGATGCACCGGGTGATGAGCTTCGGCGTGCCCCGCGGCCGGATCCTCCAGGAGTCGACGCGCGTGTCGAAGGCGGGCACGGCGAGCGTGACGGTCAGGGTCCGTCCCGCCTTCAGCTTCTTCGCCTTCGAGCCGAGCACCCGCATCAGGTCGACCGGCTTGGTCAGGCTGCCCCGGGTCGTCACCGGCGCGAAGCAGCCCGCACCCTGGCAGCCGATCGTGACGACACCGCGGTAGTCGATGGTCGAGCCGTGGGTGGCGGCGTACTCCGAGAGCTCCTGGAAGGGCAGCCTGCCGAGCGTGAGCCCGGTCAGCCGCGCGGGCCTGCCCTTGCGGGTCTGCCACGTCGGGGCCACCTTCGTCGGCACGGTCGTGGCCTGCTGGTTGAGGCCCCACGGCGGGTTGGCGTTGACGATGCGGCCGTCGGCGCAGGTGACGTCGACCGCGGGCCACTGCGACCCGGCACCCTCGGCCGTCAGGGTGTACTCCCCCGGCGGCAGCTCGGTCCACACCACGCCGCCGTCCTTGGTCGTCTCGGTGACGGAGGCGTCGGGGATCACCGACTCGTTGAAGTAGGTGCGCCGCCCGGCCTCGGGGGAGATCGACGCGGTCACGCCCGCGACGCCGTGGGCGCCCCAGGTGATGAAGTTCTCGTAGCTCACGCCCCGCACCTGCTTGGTGCTCACGGTGCTGACCACCGCGCACTGCTCGGGGTAGCCGGCGTCGTCGGTCTCGATCCCGAGCACCATCGCCAGCAGACCCATCACCTGCGTCGTCGGCGTCTGGAAGTTGACGTTGACCAGGTCCTCGCCGGCGGTGGTGAAGGTCTGGAGGTGGATCGTGCCGTAGCCGTCCTTGGTGATGTACGGCGTGACCGTCGCCCCGTCGGGGACCTCGAGCTCGTAGGTGCCGTCGTCGGCGACCGTCGCGGTCAGCGACGGGTCCTCCACGACGTGGATGGTCGCGCCGCCGAGGATGGTGCGGACCCGGTTGAACTCGTAGGCGGTGCCGCTCATCGTGATGGTCCCACCGTCGGCGGTCGCCGTGGAGGTGCCGGTGAGGGGCAGGAGGCTCATCCCGAGAGCGAGGGCCGCGAGGGCGGCGAGGCGTGGACGAGGCATGGCCCCGGACCCTAACGACGAACGTGGCCGGATATCGCAGTTTCGCGACCGAAATCCGCGTGCCCGATGTCGGTGGCGGTCCCTAGGCTGCTCGGGTGACGAGCACGGCGGCCGCCCCGACCCACCCCACCAGTCCCACTCCTGCCCCGTGGCTGCCGCTCGCGGCCGTGGGGGTCACGTTGGTGTTCTGGGCCTCGGCGTTCGTCGCGATCCGCTACCTCGGTGACGACTTCTCCCCCGGCGCGCTCTCGCTCGGGCGCCTGCTGGTCGGCGCGCTGTGCCTCGGCGCGGTCGCGCTTCCGCGCGGCCTGCCTCGGCCGACCGGCCGGCAGTGGGTCTCGATCATCACCATCGGCGTGCTCTGGTTCGGCATCTACAACGTCGCGCTCAACGCGGGCGAGCGGCGCATCGACGCCGGCACCGCCGCGATGCTCATCCAGGTCTCGCCCGTGCTCATCGCGGTGCTGGCGGCCGTCTTCCTGGGCGAGCGGTTCACGGCGTACCTCGCCGGCGGGCTCGCGCTCGCCTTCGCCGGGGTCGGGCTGATCAGCTTCTCCGGCGGCGAGAGCTCCGACCACGACATCGTGGGTGTCGCGCTGTGCCTGCTCGCGGCGCTGGTCTACTCGATCAGCCTGATCCTCCAGAAGCCCCTGGTGGCCCGGCTCCCCGCGATCCACGTGACCTGGCTGGCCTGCTCGGTCGGCGCCGTGGTGTGCCTGCCGTTCGTCGGCGAGCTGATCGACCAGGCGCAGGCCGCGCCGGTGTCCTCGAGCCTGTGGCTGGTCTACCTCGGGGTGTTCCCCACCGCCATCGCCTTCACGACCTACGCCTACGCGCTGCGGCACATGACTGCCAGCAGCCTCGGCGTCACGACCTACCTGGTCCCGCCGATCACCATCGTGATGGGGCTGGTCTTCCTCGACGAGGCGCCGCCCGCGATGGCCTACGTCGGTGGCGCGCTCGCCCTGGTCGGCGTGGCCGTGGCCCGCCGCAAGCCCCGCGCCCGCGCGCAGGAGGTCTCGCCGCCCGCCTGACCTGCCATCATGCTGGGATGGACCTGGTCGCGGACGTGCTGGTCGCCCTGGTCGCGGCCCTCCACCTCTACATCCTGGTCCTCGAGATGTTCTTGTGGACCGCTCCCGCGGGCCGCAGGGCGTTCGGGACCGAGCCCGGCTTCGCCGAACAGACCCGGGTCCTCGCCGCCAACCAGGGGCTCTACAACGGCTTCCTGGTCGCCGGGCTGGTCTGGGGCCTGGTCGCCCAGCGCACCGACGTGCTGGTGTTCTTCCTCGTCTGCGTCGCCGTGGCCGGGGTGTACGGCGCCGCCACGGTCAGCCGCAAGATCGTCCTCGTGCAGACGGTCCCGGCCCTGCTCGCCCTCGGCGCCCTGGCCCTGGGCTGACCCTGGTCGGAGGGTGGGCCTCCGGCTCAGTCCTCGGACTCGAGCCAGCCGCGGAACGCCTCGAGGTTCTGGGTCGACTCACCGCGCAGCCGCCGCCACTCCCACTCCTTGCGGATGGAGGAGGCGAAGCCGAGCTCAAGGATGGTGTTGAACGAGTCGTCGGCGTAGGTCAGCACCGAGCCCAGCAGCCGGTCGAGCTCCTCGGGCGTCACGGTGGCGAGCGGGAGGCGGCCGTCGAGGTAGATGTCGCCGAGGCGGTCGACGGCGAAGGCCACGCCGTACATCCTCAGGTTGCGCTCGAGCAGCCAGCGGTAGACCCGCTCGTGGTTCTCGTCCGGCGCACGGCAGACGAAGGCGTGCACGCCGAGCGCGTGCTCGCCGACGTCGAGGCGCACGGCGGTCTGCAGCTTCTTCTCGCCCGGCAGGGAGAACGAGAACACGCCGTCCGCGGTCTCCTCGAACTCCACCTCGCTCGCGGCCAGGTGGTCGCGGATGACCTGGGCGGCCTCGCTCACGCGGTCTCCTTCAGCTCGGCGCAGGCGCGGGTGTAGACGTCGAGCATGCTGGCAGCGGTCCGCTCCCACGAGAAGCGGCGCGCCTGCTCCAGCGCGCCGGCCTCCAGCCGCAGGCGCAGGTCGCCGTCGGCGATGACACGGCCCAGGGCGTCGGCCCAGGCACCGG
>JAEZKN010000567.1 GCA_023415395.1 Actinomycetes bacterium | reverse complement strand
CTGACGAGCCGGTTCCGGCGTGCGATCGACCGGGCCGGCGCCGGCTGACGCGTTCAGGCGGACCGGGCGGCCTCGAGTCCGTTGACCAGGGCTTCCAGGTCGGGTCTCTTGGCGGCGTCGGTGAGGAACCCGACGAACGGCCCGCCCTCGAAGCTGAGGGTGACCTGGACCAGCAGCTCCTTCTCGCGGCCGAACAGGCGCACGCGCCGGTGCACGTCCTGCCACTGCGCGCCCCGGAACGACGACGCGGGTGCCCGGGTCACGGACTGGCCACCGCGCAGCTTCTCCAGCCAGCCGCCGTCGAGCACCAGCCGCTCGTTTGACTGTCCGTCTACAACGATCACGGGTCGCAGGATAGCCGACCACGCGGCTTCGCGCCCTATGCGTCCACAGTGGATTGACGCAGCCGCCGGAGCCGGGCCTGCAGCTGCGCCCGCTCGGCGGTGTTGCGTGTTGCCCTGATCGCCTGCCGGTAGGCGAGCGCGGCGTCGTCGGACCGCCCGAGCCGTTCCAGCAGGTGGCCGCGTACGGCCGCCAGCCGCGGCAGGTCGGGATGACGCGCGGCCAGTTCGTCGGTGTGGGCGAGCGCGCGCTCCTCGCCGTACACCATCGCCTCGGCAACGATCCGGTTCAACGCGATCGTCGGGTTCCGGCCTCCGGTCGTGACCTCGAGCACCCGGTAGAGCATGAGGATCTCGACCCAGTCCGTGGTGGCGGTGCCGGTCGCCTCGGCGTGCAGCGCGGCGATGCACGACTGCAACAGGTACGGACCGGGGGTGGCGCCGCAGGCAGCGCTGCTCACCAGCGCACACCCTTCGGCGATGAGCGCCCGGTCCCAACGGGCGCGGTCCTGCTCGTCCAGCGGAATCAGCTGGCCGTCCGAACCCACCCGCGCGGGACGCCGAGCCTCGGTGAGGAGCATGAGGGCCAGCAGCCCGCCGACCTCGGTGTCGTGCGGCAGCTCCTGAGCGAGCAGCCGGGCGAGGCGGATGGCCTCCGCGGCGAGGTTGGCGTCGTGCACGGGTTCACCGCTCGTCGTGTGGTGGGACTCGGTGAACATGACGTAGAGGACATCGAGCATCTGCGGCAGGCGGTCGACGGTGTCCCGGGGCCGGGGCAGAGTGTGGCCGAGGTCGGCGATGCGCCGCTTGGCCCGGGTGATGCGCTGGGCGATCGTCGTCTCCGGAAGCTGGTAGACGTTGGCGATCTGGGCCGTGCTCAGCCCCACGACCGCGCGCAGTGTGAGCGCCACCTGGCTCGAGCGGGAAAGAGTCGGATGGCAGCACAGCTGGAGCAGGAGCAGGCTGTCGTCGGCGACGCTGGTCCCCTGGCCCGCCGTCGCGAGCGGCTCGGCCAGCAGCGCGTCTCGCGCCTCCCGGTCGCGTCGACGATGGTCACTGCGGACACGGTCCACGTAACGCCGGCGGGCCGCGGTCACCAGCCAGGCGAGCGGGTCGGCCGGCAGCTCCTGCGCCCACTGCTGATGCGCCGCCAGGAGCGCCTCCTGGACCGCGTCCTCGCACAGGTCGAACTGGTCGCGGCCATGGAAGCGCAGGAGCCGGGCAAGGGCCTGTGGCACGAGTTCGCGCCACAGGCTCTCGTCCAGGGTCACAGCTCGCCGAAATCGGAGAACATCACCGGCCTGATCTCCAGGGCCAGGCCGTCGATGGAGGCGTCCGGGATGAGCTTGGCCAGTTCGAGCACCCGCGCCTCGTCCTCGACGTCCAGAAGGTAGTAGCCGCCCATGAACTCCTTCGCCTCGGCGAAGGGGCCGTCGGTGACCTCGGGGACACCGTCACGGGCCCGGACGACCCTGCTCTGGCTCGGGTCCGCGAGCGCCTGCGTGGCGACGAACTCGCCGCTCTCCTTCGTCATGGCCATGAAGGCCGTGTGGCCCTCGCCGATCAGCCTCTGCTGCTCCTCGGTCAGCGCCTCCAGCACGGCGGGGTCGACGTGCATCAGGATCAGGTACTTCACTGCGGTCCTCCCTGGGTGAGCTGACGCCCGGATGGCGTCGCCCCGTGGTCGTCGCGGACGGGGCGGATACGACAACCGCGGGGTGTCTGAGTTGGCCGGTTCGCGACGACCAGGAGGCATGACGATCCTCGCTCACCGTACGGGTACCGGCCCCACTGACCGACCATGGCGCGGGATGGCCCTCCTGCTGCTGCCCACGGCTGTCGTCGCCGTCGACGTCAACGTCCTGTTTCTCGCGTTGCCCACCCTCACCGCGGACCTCCATGCCGGCCCGGTCGGCCAGTTGTGGATCACCGACGTGTACGGGCTCGTCGTCGGCGTGCTCGCCATCGCCGCCGGCACGGTCGGAGACCGGATCGGTCGCCGGCGCCTGCTGCTCATCGGGAACGCCGGCTTCCTCGTGGGCTCGCTGCTTGCGGCGTTCGCCCCCACCGTGGAGGTCCTGATCCTGGCCCGGGTGATCCAGGGCGTGGCCGGAGCCACCCTGATGCCCTCGACGCTCGCGCTCGTCACGGAGCTCTTTCCTGACGAGCGCATGCGCCAGAAGGCGGTGGCGGCGTGGGCCACCTGCATGTTCGCGTTCGCCTCCTTCGGACCTGTGGTCGGTGGTGTGCTGCTGCACTTCCTGTGGTGGGGTTCGGTCTTCCTCGTCGCCGTACCCGTGGCCGTGGTCGTGCTGGTCCTCGGTCCCCGCCTGCTGCCCGAGCACGTCGATCCCGCCCACTCACCCCGCGTCGACGGTGTCGGCG